>JAJRYN010000144.1 GCA_024275755.1 archaeon
AAAAAGGCTGCTAATACTCTTGCTCCTTCATTATCTATAAAGCATTCGTAATATTGATATGGCTTAAGAAACTTTTTCATTTCTCTGCTGTAAACAGCTATGATAGAATTTCCGAGCATGCATATTGTCGCCCTGCCAATTTTATTTGCTTCATTCAAAATATTCTGCATTTTTTTGTCTGCAAGCCCTGTTTCAAAAGAAAATTTTAGGGACAAATCAAAGAAATTTTCCAAAGTTTTTTTCCTCAAAAATTCTTTCAAACAGGCTCTCCCAGCATCATTTATTTTTTCCGCCATTTTTTCGTTTCTGAGTATCTCTTTTGTTTTTATCTCCTTGCCAACAACAGCAACTATAAGCTTCTCCCTGCATTCGATTTTTTCAATCTTTCCTTCAATGCCCGGCTCCATTCTTATTTCCAGCCCTCCTATATATGACGTAACAACATCCCCCAAACCAGTTTTTTTCTGCACTTCTGCCAAATGAGAAGCTTCGATCGCCCTTTTCTCTGGCAAATTAAAAAGATAACATGTTGCCAGAGTTGCTGCAAGTGTTGAAGAAGCACTTATACCAAATCCTTGAGAAAATGGTAACTCGTTCTTTATCCTGATTTTTAAGTTTTTTATTCCCAGATTCTTTAATGCTTCCCTCGTCACCTCTCCTTTTCCAATGTTTCCTTCGATGTTTATATCGCCACCATAAATTTCTGCCTCAGCATAGCTGCCTAAAGAAATGCAAATACCTGCTCCTCTTGAACCAGCTTTTTTATCATTCTCGTCATAACATATCTCGAAAAAGCCTGTAACATGAGCTGGAGAGAAAGCGATTGCTTTCATATTAAATCAATGATTTCTTTAGCTATATTCTCTTTTTTACTATGTGATTCTTTAATCACCCCTTCTTTTCCTACAATCCATATCTTTGCTTCCTCGCTTCCCATGCTTTCAACTGTATTTCCAATAACATATTCAATGCCATCTTTTGCAAGAAGTTCCTTTGCTTTTTCAACAACATTTTCTTCTTTTTCTTCAAGTTTGAATGCAATAATCTTTTTTGCAATTTTCTTTAAGAGAGGATTTATCCTAGGAGCAGGACGTAACTTTAACTCAATTTCTTTTCCAGAAGAAATTTTTCCTTCTTTCTTTTCAACAACGAAATCAGAAATAGCTGCACAATTTATTACCACATCATATTTTTCTTTTTCCTCCTCGATTAATTTAACAATGTCATTGACGCTTCTGAATTTTTTCGATTTTACATATTCAAAGCTTTCAAAACTTGTCCAGAGTGTGACATCAGCTCCTCTTTCATACGCCTCTTTTGCCAGAGCCCTAGCCATTCTACCTGATGACCAATTTGTTATTCCTCTTACATCATCTATGGCCTCATATGTCGCTCCTCCGATTATAAGCACTTTTTTCCCTTTTTTATCCCCTCTGATGACTCTTATTACATCTGCTACTATTCTGTCAACATTTGCCATTTTCGCCTTATTCTCCTCAATTTTTGGAGGAATAAATTCTATTCCTCTGCTTTTGCACTTTTCAATGTTCTCCTGCAAAATTTCGTTCTTATACATGGAGAGATGCATCGAAGGGGCAATAAGAATTTTTTTGGCGGCGATAGCAAAAGTTGTCACAGGATTGTCTGCAATACCAAGAGCAATTTTTGAAATGGTATTGGCTGTGCATGGAGCTATCAACATCAAATCAGCATCATAACTTACATGTTCCACCATGCCAGTTAATTCAGTAATAACTTTATTTCCTGTAGCAAACTCCATTGCCATAGGAGGCAAAATTCTGCACGCTTCCTTGCTCATCACTGTAATAACTTCTGCTCCGTGTCTTATCAGCTGCCTCGCCAGTTTAACACATTCCACACATGCTATTCCTCCTGTCAAACCCAAAATGATTCTCTTTCCCTTTAGCTTATCTGAAACACTGCCTTTTATAGCTTCACTCGGATGCACGAGATTAAATACATCACCATTAATAAATTATGCCCTGAATTCCTCTCTGGAAAGAAGAATCAAAACCAAGGCAATTATGCTTAGTACTGTACCAATAAAAAATCCCATAGAAAATATACCAAAAATTGCACCTATTATTGCTACAATTTCATATTTCCTCATGAAACAGAATATACTGCCTATGAGAGGAGGAATGGAAAGAATTATAATGGCAGATGCAAATATTGGCAGAATATCAAAAAACCAGGCTGA
Organism: archaeon; assembly: GCA_024275755.1. Taxonomy (GTDB): domain Archaea; phylum Thermoplasmatota; class E2; order UBA202; family JdFR-43; genus JdFR-43. Next base: position 2,222 of record JAJRYN010000144.1, read on the forward strand.
TAAAGCTTTTTTATTTTCAGTGCCATTTCCCTTCTGCAAAGTAAATCTTTCTTTTATAAAACTTTTAAAAGGGAATACCCCAATTGTGACATTCTTTGTTACATAACCTTCTTTTTTAAGAATTATCCTGTGTTTGCCTGCAGAGAGATTGGATATGATGAAATATCCTTTTTCATCGGTTTCTGCCATCTTTTTCATTCCATCGTCAACAAGGTAAATGGCAACATCTGGCAGCGGCTCCTTTTGGCCATCTACAACCATTCCTTCATACATGCCTGTACCACGAAGAGCTTCATTTTCAGATAAGAGCATAAATGCTCCCATTGCGACGCCGAGTAAAAAAACAACAATAAGGAGGGCTCCTGCTATTAAAGGCTTTGGGGACGGCTTCTGCCTTACAAGAGGATGTATTGGGGTTTCAAAGCTTTCTTCCTTTTCAGTCACATCAACTTTTATTGTCAGTCCACAATTTGGACATTTGGTCTTCTGAATACCTGTTGCACCATCTGGAACCTCAACAATGACATTTTTATTGCAATATGGGCACCTTGTCTTACCTTGCATTAAAAATTAATGTTTTATCATTTAAGAATATTTCCACAGTTAAAAAATCAAGCTGCTTTTCTCAGCCATTTCTATATGCATGTAACCATCTCCTAAAATATATTCACCATGTCCTGGATATAAATTTTTTACATCAAGCATTTTGAGTTTCCTTATGGATTTTATTAGTTTCAGCCTATCACCTCCAAGAAAATCTGTTATTCCTATCCCTCCATAAGCAAAAATTGTATCCCCTGAAAATAAGGACTTACTTTCTTCGTCATATAAACACATGCTTCCGGGAGAATGACCAGGTGTGTGAATAACTTGCAACAATACATCACCAAGATCAATCTTATCTCCGTCTACCAACTTTATTTCAACCGTTGTTTCTGGCTGCGTGGCATTAAAAAATGCGGCACTCCAGTTCAGCCCTTTTTCAACCACCTCAGCTCCATTCTCATGCATGCAAACCTTTGCATTGCTCAGCTCTTTTAATTTCTTCACGCCTCCACAATGATCAAAATGCTCATGTGTCAGAATAATGTATTCAATGCTTTCCAATTCAATTTCTTTCTGCAGACTTTCAATTAAATCTTTCATATAGAAACCAGTGCCTGTGTCTACTACGGCAATTTTATCTGCTTTTATCAAATACACATTTGACTCGAAGCCAAACCCGAGAAATCTGCTAATTTTCATGACAGTAAAGTTTTTCTCCTCTATTTATATTTGATGTCATGGCAAGCAGAGACAAGATAAAGGAAAAAATTGAGGACTTAAACGAAATGAGGGCGATGATAAAAGAGGATCTGGAGGATCTGGAAGAAAGAAAGAAGGAGCTGCCAGAGAAGAAATATATGAAATTAAAGGCAAAATATGAAAAGAGGCTTGAAAAAATAAGAAATAAAATAAAGCAACTTGAAGAAAAGCTTAACCAGCTTGAAAAATAGCCTTTTGTCCTTATATCAATAACGATTTTTACGGATGGTTAGATTTATTCAAGAGTGTAATAAGCTATATTTTCAATTTTTTTATCGCTTCTTCATAACTTTTACTGCAAAAAATATACGAGCCTGCAACAAGCACATTCGCTCCTGCTTTCTTCAGTAAAGGAGCGTTTTTGTCATTAATACCACCATCAACTGAAAGATATATTTTTCTTCTTCCAATCATCTCTTTTGCTTTTTCCACTTTTTTCACCATGTTTTCAATGAATTTCTGTCCTCCGAAGCCGGGTTCGACGGTCATTATCAAAAGTAAATCAATTTCATCTATAATATTCTCTATGCTGCATAGGGGGGTGGCAGGATTTAACGCCACACCAACCTTACAATGTTTGCCTATCTCCTTAACTAGTCTGTACAAACTTTTTGTTGCCTCAACATGCACAGTTATAAAATCTGCTCCCGCATCCACAAAATACATGAAATGCTTCTCTGGTTTTTCAATCATTAAATGGACATCGAAAGGCAAATCGATATCTTTTCTTATGCTTCTAACAACACATGAACCAATTGTTATATTCGGAACAAAGTTTCCATCCATCACGTCTATGTGAATCCAGTCTGCTCCTGCTTCAGCAACTTTTTTAATCTCTTCTCCAAGACGAGAAAAATCTGCAGATAGTATTGAAGGAGCAACAATCATGAGAAATAAGTGATAAGCAATATAAAAATTTGGTGAAATTTGATGAAAGGATAATTTAAATATTCTTATAATATTCAATGCCATGGAGAAACGCTTTTGGGCAATCCCCATCCTCATAATTTTATTTTTAGCTATGTTTCTTATTTATTACTCAGAAGAAAAAGAACAAGTCATGGCAGAAAATATTACCATTGATGACTACGATCCAACAACAGATATCGAAGTGATTTTCAGAATAGATAGAATAAGAAAAATTGATTTTGAGCATAACGAAGCTCCAATGCTAGCAATGGAAATAAGCATTGATGGAAATGCATATG
>JAJRYN010000145.1 GCA_024275755.1 archaeon
CTTTCTACGTTCAGATGGGATATTTTTATGGCGTAGAGGAAACATTTAAGCTTGGCAAGGAATGGCTTGAAGTTATATTGCTTTCATTGTTTGCTTTCTTCAGCCAGTACGGATGGCTTTTATTTTACCGCCTCGATGACTATGGATGGGATCCAAAAAAACGAAACGAAAGCATACTAATAACAAAAATTGGTCTCATTTTTCTGGTGGCATTATTTGCAGTTCATGCGCTGCTGTAGAAAGTAACACAAGAAAGATATTTTTACGAAATTTTTAAATATGGGGAGTGCATTACTGTGCTAATGTCTAGCATGCTAAAATATAGCACAATTAGGAAGGAATTGTTAGTTATGACGAGTTTATTTGCTATTGCTATTTTATTATCTGCCAATAGCAGTAGTGTTGTACTATCAAAACAAACAAAAGATATTTCAGTTGAACCAACATCAAAAATATTGAATATTTTCTGTTTTGTTATTGTTGAAGAAGGATACTGGACTAGAGTGAATTTTTTCATTTATGCATTCATTGAACTTTTGGTGAGATTTATTGAAAAATATGAATGGCTTGCAAAAATTGTATTTTCCATACTGAATAAATTAACGGATAAATACTTTGAATTCCAATCCATTATACCTCTCAGAGTTTATCATTCAACAACATTAGTTTGTACAACATGGAAAGGTACTATAACTACTATAGGTTTGTTCGGGATAGTTGAAAAAGAGAAAAGTAAGTCTTATTCTCCAATGTTCATTGTCTTATGCGGTTTTACAGGGGTATGGATTAAAAAGGATAAAGCCGATTTTGCTTTTGGATTTGCAAAATGTGTTGTTTTGGCATAATTGGACAAACAATGCTTTTATATCTCTTTAGCAATGTTAGTCATGAGCTTGCTCATTAAAAACATAGGAGAGCTTTTTGATGGATATAAAATCATTAAAAATACAAGCATTTATATCGAAAATGGGAAAATAAAAAGTATAGGAAAAGAAGAAAAAGCGGATGAAATTATAGATGCTTCCAATAAATTTGTCATGCCGGGCTTTGTTGATTGCCATACTCATGCCATTTTTTCTGGCTATCGTGCCTTTGAAATAGAATGGAAAATTGAGGGGCTTAGCTATAAAGAAATTGCTGAGAGAGGAGGAGGAATAACTTATACAGTTGAGCAAACAAGAAAAGCAAGCAAAGAAAAATTGAAGAAAGAAACAATGGAAAGAATAGAAGAAATGATTAAGCATGGAACAACCACGGCAGAGATAAAAAGCGGTTATGGACTGGATACAGAAAACGAAATAAAAATGCTTGAGGTAATAAATGAAATTAAAAATAACGCAGCAATTGACATTGTTCCAACTTTTCTTGCGCATGCAACTCCTAAAGGCATGGAAGCGGATGATTTTGTTGATATTGTTATAGAAGAAATGCTGCCTGAAGTTGGGGAAAGAAAGCTGGCAAAGTTCTGCGATGTTTTTTGCGAAATTGGCTACTTTAGTGTGGAGCAATCAAGAAAAATACTGATGGAGGCAAAAAAATATGGTATGTTGCCAAAGATTCATGCTGATGAGTTTTCATGCATGGGGTGCAGTAGACTTGCAGCAGAGCTAAAAGCCGCTTCTGCTGATCATTTGTTGATGACTAGCGAGAAGGAAATGGAGTTGCTTGCAGATGCTGGCGTAGTGGCAACTTTACTACCTGCAACACCTTTTGTTCTAAATGAAGAATATCCAGATGCAAATAAAATGCTTCGCTATGGCATAGAAATTGCTTTAGCCACCGATCTTAATCCAAATTGCTATGTTACAAATATGCAATTTGTTGTTCAGCTTGCATGCTATAAAATGAGGGTGAAGCCAATCGAGGCATTAAAAGCAGCTACAATAAATGCTGCAAAAGCACTAAAGATGGAAAAGGAAGTGGGAAGCGTCGAAGTAGGAAAAAAGGCAGACATTTTAATAATGGATGTGCCATCTCATCTTTTCATTCCTTATAAAGTGGGAGTGAATCTCATTGAAAAAGTAATAAAAAATGGAAAGGTAATCTACTCACAGCAATGAATCGATATCCATTGCCTCGTCCTCGCCTTTTTTCTTCTTTAGTCTCTGAATTATTGCCTCAATTTTACTCTCCAGTTCCTTGCTTTTTCTGTAAATGGCAACTTCTCCCCTCATTTTCTCCAGAACTTTCTTGATTATGTCTTGCTTTCTTTTAATAGGTAGCAATCCAGAAGGATAATCGAATTCCATCAATTTGTCACAAATCTCCTCCATCATTTCCAGTATTCTTTCCACTTCCTCAACATTACCCTCCTTCATTAAGTAAACGCCCATCCTCCTTAATTCTCCAACAACATCAGCCAATCCCATTAAATAGGATGTGTAACTCACCCCTATATCTTCAGGAAAGGGTAGATTTTTATCTTCTATTATTGCCAGAAAAATCTCTGCCTCTGCTACTTCCTGCATAGCATTCTCCATATAGCCAGCTGTGAGTATGTCTGGATGATTTTCAATTTCTTTCTTGATTTCCTTCAAAATTTTTTTTGCTTCCTTTACATTCTTCTTCGCTTCCTCTATAGCATCAGCATGGGCGCTCTTTATTGCTTTTCTGCTCATTCTTATTATATCTCTACATTTTTTGAGTGTTTTTTCTCTCAAATCATCTTTCTCGTTAAGCTCTGCCTCAATTTTATTTGCCACCTCTTCAAGATTTTTCATAAAATTTGAATGCAAGCATAGTTATAAGATTATCTGATTATCTCCGCCTTATTCTTTTTTACTATAACGTCTTCCTCTATCCTTATTCCGTAATTTTTTAGATATATGGCTGGCTCGACAGCAAAGACCATATTTTCTTTCAACACAAAATCTGCCTTTTCATTCAGAGAAAAGCCGTCATGAACATTTATGCCTATTGAGTGACCAAGGGCATGGCGCATTTCATAGCCATATTTCGCAAAAAAATTTTCAACCTTTTTATAAATTTCTTTTGCTTTTACACCTTCTCTCATTTCATCTATTGCAAGATACAAAGCACTTTCAACGATTTCATATAATCTCCTTCCTCTCTTTTCAACAAAACTTCTTGTTATGTCCGAGCAGTAACCTTTATATTTAGCACCCATATCAACCAATGCAGGCATAACAAATTTTTTATTCTTTGGGATATGATGAGGAGACGCAGTGTTTTTTCCGAAGGCAACAATTGTTGGAAATGAAGGCAACGCATCACTTTTTCTCATTTCGCATTCGATAGAATAAACCACTTCCTTTTCATTTTTCCCCTCCATTTCTGTTTCATTTAGAATTTTTAAGGATAGTTTGCATGCTCTTTTTATAGCTGTTATTTCATCGCTTCTTTTTATCAGCCTGGTATATTTCAATTCCTTGCTCACATCCACGAACTTCGCTTTTAACAATCTTTTCAAATACGAAAAATCGTTATGTGACAGAGTGGCTCCATTAAATCCGATTTTCTCGACATCTAGGATTTCTTTTAGTAAATTTTCCATTTCTTTCGGTGTAATGTCAAAATCTCCTATTTC
>JAJRYN010000146.1 GCA_024275755.1 archaeon
AGTTGCAGTTGTAGTAATAGCAGCTATCTTCTATGGAATTGTATGATACTAGTGATATCCTCCTATTTTCAGACTTGGATCTCCCAGCAAACACCATTCCTGCGTAACTTTTATGTCAATAACATCTGTCAAGGGCATTTTTTCATTTCCTGGGAAAGTATTTATGAATCCAGTCAGTGTTGCTGCATGTAGCATGCCAAGCATATCTATTCCCTCATTGTAAAGGCGGAAGAAATTGATTTCAAGCCATCCGTCCAAGACTTGTAGATAGTCAGCTATGCCGTCTTCATTACTGTCTTCACTTCCGTGATATCCTAGGCCAGTATTGCCTATGGTTGCAATAGCCCCTCCATTTATTTTGCGAGTAAGCCACCAACTCCAACATTCTGGAGCATTTTCCCCCTTCCATAATTTTTCTTTATTAAAGGAATTGAAAATTGTTACATTAAACTGGCTGTTGTGACAGCCGCCAATTACAACTATGGGTAGTTTATAGCCATTTTCTAGCAAAGGCATATCAAAAATTTGTAAGCCCTCTTCCCATTCATCAAAGGTATAAGGCTTATGAGTGCTCCAGCTCATTGGATTACCATGCCCGCAGAAATACGCAAAGCCAGCCCCGCCATTCATTGCATTTATTATATTTTTAGCGCTCAAATCGACTTCAGAAGCCCATACTTTGACCGCTTCAAATCCTTCCAGTTGTTTATATGCTTCCCATGTCGCCAGCTCTCCTTCAATGTATCCATGGCTGTCATTATATGAATCGCCTGCAACTAAAATAAATTTATAAAATTCGTTAAATGGAAAATCTTCGTATGTTATAATCTTATCAATCATTATTTTAACCTCTGCTTTATTCCTGCATGCCAGTCTGCCAACATAAACATCAGGATATAGATCCAGATAATCTTTTCCTGTCATTCTCCACTCTGCAAATACTCCATTTCCGTTACTGTCCCAGTCTTCAAAAACGGGCTGCCCATCTTCATATTTATACACATCGGCAAAATACAAATCACTAAGATAGCTTGCCTCCCAGTTTGAATTATCATCTAAATGGCTATATCTCACAGGAACATACCATCTCTCCTTTACACCGGGTTTTCTCCCTCCGAGAAGTAAAACATATTTTATACCATATTCCTCAATTGCATCCTTGATCGCATATTTTACCTTTTCAGCATCATCCCTGCCACTGTAGCTTGAAACTATATTTTCCACTGTTTTCACCATTGTTTTTATTCCATGGCTCTCCTTGTGTTCTATCAATGGCTGTATAATCTTTTCCCACTGCTTTGGACAAATAATAAGTAAATCATAAGCCTCATTTGTGAATAATGGTTTGGAAGGTAACTCGTATCTTATTTTGACATCAAATTCATTTGACTGCAGCATCATTCCGTCTTTATTTATGCGTTGTGGATATAGATAAATGGTGAGAAACTCAACTACTTTGCCTTGTTTATTTCTTCCCACTCCTATGCTGTAATCGTACCATTTTTCTGGATATACATCGAATTTTGCTATTTCATAATTTAACTCGATATTTTCAAATCCATCAATTTTTGGTGGCGCAGCAATTTTTATTATACTCGCTTTCTCTTCCACAATATTCATTGCTTCTACATTCACTTCTATTTTTGTTCCAGCAGGAAATTCATATGTTTTTAATATATATGGTAATACGGGATAACCAGCCCTCATTAAATAGCCAGATATACTGTCACCACCAACTAATTCCTCAATTTCTTCTGCATCTCTGCCATTATTTATCTCCAGTCTTTCATATCCTGCAAAACCTGTCTGTAATAAAACAGATAGCACTAAAATTATAACTAACTTCTTCATGATGGAAAATGTGAAAGGAGAATATAAGATTTTTTAACACCTTTTGAAACTCTTTATCCCGCAACAATACGGCTTCGTATCCACCACTATTCCTTTTTCCTTTGCATATTCGAGCGCTGCTTTGGATGGATTAGCAATTTCCTTTATTCCTGCTCCAATTAAATTAATATCTAAATTGCGAGGCCTCATGCAACCTATGACAACATTCTTTACTTTATTTTTAGCTTCCTTTACAAATTCTATTGCTTCCTCCTCACTTATTTTAACATCTTCAAAAGATGTTTTTGCAGTAGACACAATAAAATTCAGAACAAGTTTTTCAATTTTATAATTCTTCAGCTTATCAAGGAGCTCCCATTCCTCTATTTTACCATAATTTAAACCAGCTGTTATATGAGGCGAGATTTTTATGCCCGCTTCCATAAGCTTTTCCATATTTTCGAAGTAATCTTCTACTGTTGCGTTCAGTCCTAGAACCCTTTTTATCGCGTTTTTTGCTGGCAAATCAACAAAAGCTATATCGCATGCTTTTGCCATTTCATCTGCTAATTCTTCATTAACAAATCCAGGATGAATTGCAATATATATGTGGCCTTTCAATTTTTCAATGACTGGAAGCATTTTTTCTAGATTTATTAGCCTTCCCTTTTCATCAAATCCTCCACTAACAAGAACACCGTTGCCTTTGAAATTCAGCCCAAACTCAAGCCACTCTTTTTCTGTTTCCAGTTTTAACATCTGTTTTAGATATCTTCCCATACAATGTTTACAATTTAGTTTGCAATCGGATATTGCAACTGGAATAAAATGTGGCTTTGGAAAGTAGGCAATCATTTTTTTGCTTCTCCCAAAAAATTCATGAAAATTTCATTTCCATATTGAGTATGCTCTACCTCTGGATGAAATTGCAGACCAAATAATGGCTTTTTAACATGTTTCATTGCCTGCACCCTGCAATTTTCAGAAGAAGCGAGCAAGATAAAATCTTCGGGCATTTTTGTCACCTCGTCATTGTGGCTTTCCCAAACAATCATTTTTTTTGGCAGCCCTTTAAACAGAACATCTTCCTCTATTATTTCAATCTCAACCTTTCCATATTCTGGCACCTTCGCCTCCCCGCATTCTCCTCCAAAGAAACGAGCCATGAATTGATGGCCAGCACATATACCCAAAATTGGCACATTAGCATACTGCAGATATTCGTCACAGTTGCCCAATTTGTCCTGCAAGCCTACGCGAGGAGCCCCTCCAGATAAAACTAGAGCATCTGCATCCTTCAATTTTTCTAAAGGAGTGGTATTTGCAACAATTTCTGCCTCTACACCTAAATATCGTAAAACTCGCCATTCGCGATGGGTCCATTGCCCGCCATTGTCTATGACATAAACTTTCATTGCTACAAAAAATAAAAAATGAATATAACCTTTCCTATTATGGAAATAATTTACAAACCAATTGGTGTAATACATACCCCTTATAAAAAGGAAGCTCCCCCACAACCATTTTATTCTGAAGCAGAAGGTATCGTGGAATTGTATGAGGAATACAGAGATGGATTAATAGGCCTGGAAAAATTCAGCCGCATTGTACTAATCTATCATTTCCATCTATCAAAGGATTATAAATTGCTAATCAAACCTCGTTTAAACAATGAACTGCGAGGAGTATTTGCTACATGTTCTCCAAATCGTCCGAATGGAATAGGCATCTCAGTTGTTAAACTACAAAAAATAGAGGGAGTAAAGCTATATGTGAAAAATGTTGATATTCTGGATGAGACACCATTGCTTGATATAAAACCTTATCTAGAAAAGAAAGAATGATTAACCAACATATCTATTATTTTTTTAGCCCACTCCAGCTTTTTCTTTTTTATTTCCAGATTCTTTCCTTTTTTATGCCTTGGTTTTTCAAAATCGAAGCCAATAAGCTTTATTTTTTTCGCCCCAAAATGTTTTGCAATGCAGTATGCTCTATCTCCATCTGTAAATCCTCCAAAATTATATATGGCATCAAAAGGTTTTGATTGAGTAGTAATCATAATTTTTCCAGAAAATTTTGGCAAGTATTTTTTCAATTCTTCCATATTGTCTCCGTGAGCATGTATTATTACAAGGCTCCCTTTTTCATTTGCCTTTAGTATGTCATCAACATTTCCATCCAGATCAGTTGTGATAATAGTAGGAATAATACCATTATCAAGTAAAATAGATGTTGCCTCATCTGCAGCCATTATAACTCCTTCGATTTCAGCAATTTCTTTTTCCAGATTTTCTCCAGCTCCGCATATGCTAACAATCTTTCTCTCAATCAAATTTTTTAAATCGTCGGGCAAAACATTGCTTTTGGCTATTTCTGCCGCTAATTTAGCAGCTTCCTCATCTTTAAGGCGAGGGTAACCAAATTCATCCAAAATTTTTATGTAAATTGACTCCCATTCATTCCATTCCATCTTATTCCCATTCTATGGTGGCTGGGGGCTTGTTGGAAATATCATATACCACTCTATTCACATCTTTAATTTCATTTGTTATGCGTGTTGCCATTTTTTCCAGCAAATCATGAGGGAGTTTTGTATAGGCGGCAGTCATTGCATCTATGCTATCAACACTTCTTATGGCGATGGTATAACCATATGCTCGTATATCTCCTCTTACTCCTACGCTTCTTACAGGCAATAAAACAGCAAAATACTGCCACGGCTTTTTAATCAGCCCTTCTTCACATGCCTTTTCTATCTCCTCCTCCACTATCGCACATGCTTCCCTTACAATCTCAACTTTCTTTTCATCAATTTCTCCCATTACACGAACTGCCAAGCCCGGGCCTGGAAATGGCTGTCTTTCTGCTACTTCTAATCCAAGATATCTTGCCACCTCTCTTACTTCATCCTTATAAAGATTGCGTAAAGGTTCAACAATTTTTAATTTCATTTCTTCTGGCAATCCGCCAACATTATGATGGCTTTTTATTGTATCTCTCAGCCCTCCCCCACTCTCTATCCAGTCTGGGGCTATTGTTCCCTGAATCAAATATTCGGCTTCCTCTTCCTTGGCCACTCTCTCAAATATTCTTATGAATTTTTCTCCAATGACTTTCCTCTTTTCCTCTGGGTCAGCCACACCCTTTAAAGCCTCAAAAAACTCCTTTTTTGCATCAATGAAAATAAATTTCAAATCCATCTTTCCATAGAGGTTTTTCACAAATTCATTTTCTCCTTTCCTCATGAAACCTGTGTCAACATATACTGCTACCAAATTTTTCCCCAATGCCATACTCCCGATTTTGGCTGCAACGCTTGAATCAACCCCACCAGATACAGCTATAATTGCTTTTCCCTTAACTTGCTTTTTTATTTCTTCCACCGCATCCTCAACAAATTTTGCAGCATCAAACATATTTCTCCCTCATTTTCCTCCTATATTCTTCAAGCTTTTTCGCCAGTTCCTCATTCCTCAAAGCCAAAATTTCTATGGCGAGCAAGGCAGCATTATCCCCTCTATCCAAGCCGACAGCAGCAACAGGAATCCCAGGAGGCATCTGAACAATAGAAAGAATTGCATCTAAATTTAGCTTGCCCGAAACAGGCACTCCTATAACTGGCTTTGTTGTATACGCCGCCAAACTACCTGGCAGGGCAGCAGCCAAGCCGGCGATGGCAATAAAAACATCAGCCTCGCTTTTAGCAATCTCTTTTATTTTTTCAGGTGTTCTATGGGCGGAGGCATAAACAACTTCATAATCAACACCGAACTTTTCCAAGATTTCTATCGCCTTTTTTCCTACGCTTTCATCACTTTTTGAGGCCATTACAATTAATACTTTCATGCAATTAAATGCAGCACGGGTAAAAAAATTTATTCTCAAAAAATGATAAATGATATCATAACATTTTATTCATTGCAATATTTAGCAAGAATTTTTCAAAAAATACATAAAAACAAACTATGATTTTTAAAATAAAATCTATTCATCCATGTTGTATTCGACAACTATTTCTCCAGTTTCCTCGTCTATTACTCGTCTTTTATTTCCTTTTGCAAGTAATTTATATCCCATGTAGTATCCCTTTTCTTCCCATTCTTCTGGCATAAAAGACATATAGCTAAAACATTTATAAAGTTGTTGTTCTGTGAGAACAAAATTGTTCTGCCAGAACAACGAAATTTTAGACAATAAATTTATATCACACAATAAATTGAACGTGTATGCATTCAATGCCGAAAAATTCATTTTACACCAAAAAACTTGCAGAAGGTTGCAAGATATGCGAAGAAGGAGCAAAGCTTGTTTTACTCATAACTGGTTTATGTAAGGCAAATTGCTTTTACTGTCCACTTTCTGAAAAGAAAAGAGGAAAAGACGTAATATATGCAGATGAGATGTTAGTAGAGAAAGAAGAAGATATAATAGAGGAGGCGGAACTCATTGAGGCAAAGGGAACAGGGATAACAGGCGGCGATCCATTACTTGTTCTGAACAGAACAATTGATGCAATCCATCTGTTAAAAGATTATTTTGGTGAAGAGCATCATATACATCTTTATACCGCTACTATGAATCATAAAAAAGCAAAAATGCTTGAGGAAGCTGGCTTGGATGAAATAAGATTCCATCCCACGCCTGCATTATGGAAAAAAATAGAGAGAACATCTTTCAAAAAATTGATCGAGAAAATAAACATTGATAAAGGAATGGAAATTCCGTTAATTCCTCATTTGAAGAAGGAAACAGTGCATTTGCTGAAAGAAGTGGATAAATATGGCTTGGATTTCATCAATTTGAATGAACTCGAATTTTCCATAACAAACATGGATGCTTTAGATGCCTTTGGATATGTTGCCAAAAACGATGAATCTTCAGCTGCCAAAGGAAGCGAAGAGATGGCATATGAAATTTTAGAATTAGATTTAGCCACACCCATACACTATTGCTCATCTTCTTTTAAAGACGCAATACAGTTAAGGAGGAGGATAGAGAGAAGGGCTAAAAATGTTGCAAAGCTATATGAGGTTATAACTGAAGATGGAACACTCCTTAAAGGAATAATTCTGGCTGGAAAGGATAAAATTAACGAAATAAATGAGGAATTTGAAATAGAAGATGAACTGATAGAATGGAATGAAGAAAAGAAAAGAATAGAAACATCTCCTTTTATTCTTGAAGAAATTGCTGATTATCTGCCCTATGAAT
>JAJRYN010000147.1 GCA_024275755.1 archaeon
ATAGACTCATGACGTAAATAATGATGGAATTGCAGAATATTCTGGCATTGGAACTCCTCCTGCTACACAGCACCATATTTATGATAAAGGAGGCAATTATACTGCAAAACGTATTGTGATAGATAATGAAGGGGCTGAAGCATATGATACTGTAGCCATTACAGTTCTCTCGCCAGTAAATCATCCTCCTGTTGTTGAAATTATTAAACCATTGAATGGGAGTGTTGTGTCAGGCATAATAACAATACAAGGGAGAACATGGGATGAAGACGGAAATGAAAGTATTGTCAAAGTGGAGATAAGAATAGATGGAAAAGAATGGAGAAATGCTGCTGGCAAAACAAACTGGAGCTATGAACTGGATACAAAAAAGCTGGAAAATGGAGAGCATGTTATTGAAGCAAGGTGTTATGATGGCATTACATATAGCAATATCGTTTCAATAAAAATAAATGTGCAGAATGAAAAAGAGGAAAAGAAACTTCCTTTCGTTCCAATTATTATTGCGGTGATTATTATAGCCATGGCTGTATTGATTTATTTAAAATATCGCAAAATTATTTAATAAGGAGGGATTTAATAGTGATGAATAATAAAGGACAGGTAGGAATTATTGTTGCCATATTAGTTGTTACATTGCTTGCTTCTGTGCTTGTTATAGTACAGGTTCATTATATTCCAAAGTGGATGAAAGAAAGAGAGGCGGAACATATGGATGTGGTAACAAATCAATTTGCCAGTTTGAAATATTCTCTTGATTTGCAGGCAATGGAGGAAAGCTCTTCTCCATTAACCAATTCCATAACATTGGGTAGCAAGGAATTGCCATATTTTGTTTCTTCTCGTGCTTTCGGTTCATTACAGATTATTTCATCAACAACGAGTAATTTCAGCATTAGCGTTAGCGGGAGGGGGATGGAGTCTTTGCTAGCAACCTATGAAAAAAATAGTGGAAATTTAACATATGTGCTTTCAATTGTTTCCTTCGAAATTGCAATAAACGACCTTGAAATAGGAGATAAATACAATGCCACATTTTATGGTACAACGATTTCTGCTGAGGTAGGAAATTTTATCGGCAATACTTTGTTGATAAATTTGACAGTAATAAATGCCAGCCAGACAATATTCAATCAACCTGTAGCGGTGGGATTAAAAGCAGGCAGCAGTTATAGGATAAATCTTCTCAACGAAGATTATAAAATATCCACAGATATTCTGCCTTACTTATCTACACCATTCAACATGACCTTTAATGCCTCAACCAATGGCACATTTGTGATAAAATGTTACAGATATGACGATAGCAATCTAAACATTCAATATTATAATTCGTTTGGTATCATAAAATATGAGGCAGACAATGCATATTTTGTAGATCAGGATTACATATATGAAGGAGGGGCTGTTATTTTGAGTCAGTACACAGGGGATACTTTACTGTATCCACCACTCCTTTACATTTCAAATGTCACAAAAACGTTTAATTTCACGCTAATAAGCATTCTTGCTCCAGCAGGAAAGACGGCTGTTGCCGGATATGGAACATATTCAATAAGAACCAATTTTTCAAATTCAGATACATATAGATGCTATGGCTATAATCTAACAATTAACATGACAACAAACTATCCAAATGCATGGTATCACTATCTAAAAAACGAGCTTGAAAAAAGCGGAATATCCTATAGCTTGTTATCAGGCAACAATTATGTTAAAATAACTCTCACCAACATAAACTTCATTTTGCACATAGTAAAAGTATATGCACAAGTTGGCCCCGGATGGGTGACATAAATTATCTTTCTTCCATTGCTTCCAGTTTTTTGATTAATTTTTCTTTTTTCTTACCTTCAAGAGCATGTTCAAGCACTTCTTTCATTGTCGAAACTGGCACAATTTCCACCTTATCCTTATATTCTTCTTCAATAAGCACATCCTGAATATTTGCTTTTGGTATCAGCACCTTTTTTATTCCTGCCCTCGCTGCCGCCTCAATTTTTGCTGTGACTCCTCCAACTGGCAGGACGGTGCCGTGTATACTTAATGAGCCAGTCATTGCCACATCCTGCCTTACAGGCACTCTTTCCATTGCAGATATTACTGCTGTTGCTACAGAGATGGAAGCTGAATCTCCTTCCACGCCTTCATAGGTGCCTATAAATTGAATATGGATGTCCTTGTCAGAAATATCTTCACCCATATATTTTTTAATTATTGCCGCAACATTTTGCACAGCTTCTCTGGCTATTCTTCCCAGTCTGCCTGTTGCTATTATTTTTCCCTCTGCCTTTGAACCTGCAGGTGTGACTTCTGCCACAATCGGCAGAATTAAGCCAGAATATTCGCTCAATGAGGGATCAGCAGACATTACAGCTAGGCCATTTACCGTGCCAACTTTTGCTCCTTCTATTTCAAAATAGCGATATGTTTTTTTCTTTTCAATATACAAATCAGCAACCTGTTGCTCTAGGCTTCTGGCGATTTTCTTTGCCTTCAGTACATGCTCTGCTGTAACAACATCGCTCCCTTCATTTTTTGCAATATCGCCAGCCACTCTTATAAGCCCGCCTAATTCACGCAATCTTAAAGAGAGTTTTCCTTTTCTTCCTGCTCTTCTCTGTGCCTCCCTTATTACCTCTGCCACTGCTTTCTTATCAAAATGAGGAATTTTTCCGTCTTTTGCAACCTCCTGCGCTACAAATCTTATCAATTTCTGTCTATTCTCCTCATTATCATCCATTTCATTGTTCATGTAGACTTCATACCCATATCCTCTTATCCTGCTCCTCAAAGCAGGGTGCATTCCAGCTACAGCATCCAGATTTCCAGCACACACCAGTATAAAATCACATGGAACAGGCTCGGTTTTAACCATTGCTCCAGCACTTCTCTCCGACTGGCCGGTAATAGAAAATTTCTTTTCTTGTATTGCTGTCAATAAATGTTGCTGAGAAGGTAGGCTTAACGTGTTGATTTCATCTATATAAAGCACTCCTTTATGAGCACGGTGAATTGCTCCGGCCTCCACTCTTAAATGAGGCGGTGTCTCGAGCCCGCCAGCCTGGAAGGGGTCATGGCGCACATCTCCAAGCAAAGCGCCAGAATGAGCAGCTGTGGCATCGATAAATGGAGGAGGATCGTTTTTATCATGTGCTACAAGTAATTTTGGAATGTTTGCTTCTTCCCTGCGCTGTATCATGCTTCCTCTTCCAGCAATCAAATAAATCATCGCCCCTGCTATTAAGCCGAATAGAGCGAGCATTAAATCGCCAGTGAAAATCGCCCCCATTATGGAAATCATTATTATAAATCCGACAATTGTGGTTATCACCTGAGCCTGCTGCTGCTCCCTTTTTCTGGCTTCAATTTTCATTCTTTCTACAATTTCTTTTCCCTTGCCAGCAGGAACAACACGGATGCGGGGAGTATTGGGATCATCTGCATTTGGATAAACCAAAATATCCTCAAGCTCTTCTTTTGGTAGAAATTCCGTCATGGCTCTGGCAAGCATCGATTTGCCAGTTCCTGGCTCTCCAATAAGCATAACATGCCTTTTCTGCTTGGCTGCCTGCCTAACCACATCTACAGCATGATCCTGTCCAATAACCTGATCTATTAACAGCTTCGGTATCTCCACATCCGCTGTTGTTTTGAAATCTTGCTTTTCAATCCATTCATCTATACTTGGGAGGCTCATTTTTTGTTTATAAGAGCATGTTTTATATAATGTTTTTTATGTGATTTGAAGATTGGTAGCTCTAATGAATGTTACTGCCGCCGTTATTTTCATTCACTTTTCATTTAATATGGCTGTTTTTGTTAAAAACATAAAGACTTTTATAAGATGAAATCTTTTAAAATGATTCAATGAATGGAAAAATTTTGGGGAAATGCATATTTTTATGTACAATATTTGTTTGTTTACTAAATGTTCCTTTTTCAAATGCTGCAGATTATGATAACGATGGAATCGATGATGAAAATGAAAAAATGCTTGCAGAAAGATTTGCTCCTATATTTTACTTTGAGAAAGAAGAAAAGCTATTTCCTGTTGCCATTAGTTATCACCTCTCAAATTCAAACTTGAATAAAAGCGAGGGCAATGCTTCAATACTAATTGATGCACATCCTAGCGTGGAGGAACTTTCTCAATATAATGATGCGGATGAAAATTACTATCTCGATAACAGAAAGGGAACAATAAATGATAATGGCATAATAAAAGATTACAGAGAAAATATAGATATCTTAGGATATACTGTGTACTCTCATGTTTTCAAGCGAAATAATAACATAATTATTCAGTACTGGATATTTTACGCTTTCAATAGAGGCACGTTAAACACACATGAAGGCGACTGGGAAATGGTCCAAATAATTTTAGATGAAAATGGAAAGCCAGTCGAAGCAATGTACAGTCAGCATATAAGCGGGCAAAAAGCAAAATGGGAACAGGTGGAAAGGAGTGGAGAGCACATAAAGGTTTATGTTGCAAGAGGTAGCCATGCAAACTATTTCCGTTATTATCAGGGAATGCTAGGATTGGCAAGAGATGCTGTTGGAAAAAATGGCAGGGTGCTAAAATCAGGTGATTATAGCTTGGTTATTCTGGGAGAAGCAGGAGAAGGGAATCATGGAACAAATCAAAACTGGATTGATTTTGCAGGCAGATGGGGTGATTTTGGAGGAGAAGAGGATGAACTGAGGGGAAAGAGAGGACCTTATGGTCCTGTTTACAGGGAAAATGGAGAAATGTGGAATGGTATGGAATGGGGAGATTCGCTGCCGGCATTGAGAAATGATGTGCTTAAAATAGAATGGTTGCTCTACCATTTTACCACACTATATTTTATCGTATTAGTAGCTTCTCTGGCCTTTATTTTATTTTCAATTTACAAAAGATATAAAAAAGGCAGATTGAAGAAGCCTTTTATTCATCTCCTCAAAATAGATGGAATAAATATGAAGAGCATAGGAAATGTTCTTGCAATAATTGGCGTTGCTCTTGCAATAGCGGCTCTTTTTTATCCGTGGTATAATGTATCTGTCAATATACCAGAGGGTAAATACAAAACACCCGGGCTAACAGAAATACTTTCAATAGATGGAATGCAGGGTGTGCAGATAAATTTGCTTGAAGCAAATAGTGGAATGGTTCAGATAGGAGCATTGCCTATTCCCTTTTCTCTCATAATTGGTGCAGCCATAATATTCTTCATTTTAGGGGTGATAGGCATTGAAAACAAAAAAGCGGGCAAAAAGTATATGATGAGAGGTGTCAAATTTTTGATTCCTGTGATACTCATCATTATAGGCATAATGTCTCTGCAAATTCTTGCATTTCAAATTGGCGAAGTTGAGGCGGCAGAAGATGTAAAAGAGATTATAAAGAATATTTCATCACATCCTGTTGGAGGTGAGAATACGCTGAATCTTCCAGACTATGGAAATGTTTATTTAGAATGGGGGTTGGAAAAAGGCGCCATTTTGCTTCTTTTATCCAGTATTCTGCTCATAATTTCGGGATTGGTCGAATTGATGGCAAAGGAGGATAACTCTTCACCAAAAAATCATTAATCTTATATACTCTTCGCCATTAAATTTTAGGGGTGGGATGTATTTAAGGGAAATCGAACTTGAAAACTTTAAATCATTTGGTAACAGGGTTAGGATACCCTTTCTTCCTGGCTTTACAGCAATAACGGGGCCAAATGGCTCTGGAAAATCTAATATCATTGATGCTATTCTTTTTGTTTTAGGTGTGAGAAGTCCCAAAATGGTGAGGGCTGAGAGACTCAGTGATTTAATTTTTAAGGGGGAAAAAGAGGCGAAGTATTGTAAAGTTTCTCTAATTTTTGATAATTCAGCTAGAGAGATTCCTGTGGACAGCGACGAAATTATACTCACAAGAAAAATAAGAATGGCTCCACTCCCCAATAATCCAGAGAATTATTACAGCTATTTTTATATAAATGGGAAAGCAGCATCATTAAACGAATTTGTTGAATTATTATCGGCGGCAAACATTTCATCAAGCAGCATAGTGCAGCAGGGAGATGTTACAGCAATAGTTGAAATGGGGGATGTCCAAAGAAGAAAAATTATAGATGAAATAGCTGGCATATCAGAATTTGATAAAGAAATAGAGAAGGCAAAGAAAGAAAGAGAGGAAGTTGAGAGAAATATAGAGCATATTGAAATTATTCTGAGTGAGATAAGGAGACAGATAAGACAGCTTAAAAAGGAGAGAGATGAAGCGGTCAAATACAAGCAGTTAATTGAAGAGCTTGAAAGGAAAAAGGCCATGATGGCTTATAAGAAAAAACTCGAAATAGAAAAGGAGATCAGTGAGGTGCAGAAACAGATTGAAAATTATGAGAGAAACAGGCAAAAATATGAAGAAGAGATTAAAAAATTAAAGGAAATATATAAGGAAAAGCAAATAAGATTCCAAGAAATAGATGACAAACTTACAGAGATTGGAGGAGAAGAGCTGATTGAGATAAAAAATAAGATTGATTTTTTTAAAGAGGAGGCAATAAAAGCGAAAGAAAAGATAAATTACTATCGTAAGGAAATAGCAGAGAAAAGGGGAGAGGTTAAGGAGCTAGAGGCTCTTTTGAATAAAATTGAAAAGGAGGAGAAAAATTATCAGAAACAGTTAAAGAGACTGGAGGCTGCGATTGAGGACAAAAGAAAAGAACTGCGGAGAATTGAAAAGGAAATAAAGAAAAGAAAGGAAGAAATAGAAAAAACAGATGAAAAAACTGTTGAGATAGGAAGAGAAATTGCAAAGATAAAAAAAGAATATGAAAAAGCTGTAAATGAACTGCACGTACTAAATCTAGAGAAAGACCGCATTTATCAGCAGAAGGAAGCTATATTATCGCAGCTGAAAGAGGCAGAAGATAACAAAAATGCTTTTGAATTTGAATTGAAGGAAGTAAAATGGGAGATAAGTCAGCTTAGTAAGGAAGAAAAGGGGATAGCAAAGAAAAAGGAAAAACTGGAAAGAGAACTTTTTGATAGGAAAAAAGAAGAGGCAACAATATCAGAAAAATTGAGGAATCTAGAGAAAGAAATGATACATTTGCAGCGAGAGCTTGCACAGTTAAGAGCAAAAGAAGATGTTGCCTCTTTATCTTCAGCAACAAGAGAAATTCTGAGACTCAGAGACGAAGGCGTAATAAAGGGCATTCATGGAATTGTTGCAGAACTGGGAAAGGCTGATGAAAAATATCAGAAGGCTTTGGAAGTGGCAGCGGGAAGGAGAATAGAGGCAATAGTTGTTGAAAATGATGAAGTGGCGGCAAAATGTATCGATTATTTAAAAAAGAATGGATATGGAAGGGCAACATTTCTGCCACTAAATAAATTAATGGGTGGAAAGCCGCGTGGCAAGGCATTGCTTGCCGTAAGAGATAAAGATGCAATTGACTTTGCCATTAATCTGGTGAAATTTGATGACAGATATAAGGATGCCTTCTGGTATGTTTTTGGAGATACCGTGGTCGTGAAAAATTTGGATGCAGCCCGCTCTTTGATGGGTGGAGTAAGATTGGTAACATTAGATGGGGAGCTTATTGAAGCATCTGGAGCAATTACTGGGGGTAGCTTGCCACAAAAAACTTTATTTGGAGCCGCGGATGCAAAGAGGATTGCTGAAATCACTGAAATGCTGAGAGAGATAAGTGATGAACAGGAAATGCTCTCGCAAAGACTCATTGAAATTAAAGATGAGATTGGCAGAATAGAAAATGAATTGCATAATCTACCATCTCTTGATTTTGAGAGGATAGAAAAGCTTGAGATAAGAAAAAGAGAGATAGAAAATAAGCTAAAAACAGTGGCTAAGGAATTCCAGAAGAAGCAGGAAGAATATGAAAAGATAGAAAATGCTTTTAATGAGTTAGAGGCAAAGATTAAGGAAAAAAGCCAGGAGATAGAAAAACTTGAGGAGGAGAGGAAGCTAAAGGAAGAAGAAATGTTCAGGATTGCAAAGAAAGAGGCATTGAAAGAAATAGAGGCATTGAAAGAAAGACTGGAAGAGATAAGAAATGAAGAGATTAAGCTTGATGGAGATGCAAAGGCAATAGCAAAAGAATATGAAGTCATTCTGGCAAGAAAAGAAGAAGTGACGAAAAAAATTGAGGATATAAAAAGCAGGATAAAAACCATTGAAGAAGAATTGCAGAAGGAGGAAAGAAATTACGAGGAAAGCAAAAATGAGCTAAAAACGTATGAAGAAATCGAAGGAAAGTTATTATCAAAAACAAAGGGCTTGACAGAAGAAAGAGATAAGCTTTATAGGGAAATTGTCGAGATGGAAAATAAAATAGATTCGCTATCAACAAAAATCGAGACTTCTATTGATTTAATATCGAGAGCGAAAGCGAGATTGCCTACTCTTGAAAGTGCTCTGGCAGAAGTAATGGACATAAAATATGAATTTAAGGACGAGGAGATTCCATCAATTGATGAGATAAAAAAGAGTATAAAAGAAATTGAGGAAAAACTGCAGAAAATAGAGCCAGTTAATATGAGAGCTCTCGAAGAATATGAAAGACAGGAAGAAAGGAAAAATAAATTTGAGGAAGATCTGAAGAAATTGAAAGAGCAAAAGAAGAACTTAATAAAGCTTGAAGAAGAAATAAAGAAGAAGAAAAAAGATACCTTTTATCATGTATTTGAGGAAATAAATAGAAATTTCAAGGAGATATATAGGGAGCTGGCAGATGGAGAGGGTGAATTAATTCTGGAAAATCCTGAGAATCCTTTTGAAGGAGGCTTGTCCATAAAGGTAAAACCTGCTGGAAAAAGGACATTGCATCTAAATGCTTTATCTGGAGGAGAAAAAAGTTTAGCTTCATTAGCATTTATATTTGCTCTTCAAGCATATGAACCATCGCCTTTCTATATTCTGGATGAAATAGACATGTTTCTGGATGAAAAAAATGCAGAGAGAGTTGCAAAAATAATAGCTCAGCGTTCATCAAATGCTCAGTTTATTGTAGTTTCATTGAGAAGGATAACTTTAAAACATGCTCACCATATTTATGGCGTTACAATAAGTAATGGGGTTTCAACTATAATAGGAAATGTTAACTTGCAGGAAGTTGAGGAAATGGTTGAGATAAAATGAAAATGAAGATGATTAAGGAGGAAGTAATAAATCATATAATCTCCAGCAAAAATATGCTTTACAGAGAGGAGAATATTGAGAAGTATGTGAATATAATAAAGCATAGGGTTTTCATTAAAAATCCATTTGATAGAGCTATAGCTATAATTTTCGAACTCGTTATTGAAAAGGAAATAGATCCCTGTCAGATTGATTTAATCTCTTTTTCAAAACTTTATATTAAAAAGTTAAAAGAAGAAGGTATAGATTTATTCATAGCTGGAAAAATAGTATTGATGGCATGGAAAATACTGAGGATGCAGAGTGAGGAAATCATAAGAAATATGGAAAGGAAAGAGGATGAAACAATATATGATTACGACATTCCAGACTGGTACGGCGAGGATGAGACGTTTTATTACACTCAGAAAGTTATCCAAAATGAAATACCTCTAGAGAAAAAAATAGGGAGGATGCCAAACAGAAAAGTAACGCTTGTTGAACTAATAAATGCTTTTGAAGAAGCAAAGGAGGAAATAGAAAAGAGAGTTAAAAGAAGGAGAAGCAAGGATAAGGAATGGAAGAATGTAAATGCCACTGATATAACTCACAAAGAAGATATAGAAAGAGACATGAAAATTGTTATGGAGAAATTGAGTAAATTGAATGGAAGAGCCATTCCTCTGAGAAAATTGTATGGAAATAAGGATGAAATGCTTTCTATATTTCTACCTCTCCTGTTCCTTGTGAAGGAAGGAAGGATAATTATGTGGCAGGAAGAATTTCCTTATGGAGAAATATACATCAAGCTAAACCATGGAAGCTAAAAAAATTGTTGAGGCAATATTATTTGCAGCAGGCAGGCCAATCAGCAAGGAAGAAATTATAAAAGCAGGAGTCAAAAAAAGAGATTTTGATAAAGCAATAAAGCAGCTTATGAAAGAGTATGAAGATTCTGCAATTGAAATAATGGTAATAGATGATGAAAAATATGTTATGCAGTTAAGGAATGAATATGCAGCGTATGCCAAAAAATTTGCACCAATGGAGATATCAAAAAGCCTGCTGAAAACTCTTGCCATAATAGCATATCATCAGCCTGTGAAGCAATCGGAACTGAAGAAAATTGTTGGAAGCCAGATATATGAACACGTTAAGGAATTAAAGAAAAAAGGATTTATAAAGACAAAAAAGGAAGGAAGAACCAAAATTGTGGAAACATCCCCATATTTTTATGAATACTTCGGCTTTGATAAAAAGAATAAAGAAAAGATAAGAAATATTCTTTATAAAAAAATCGCTGCAATCAGTGAGGAGGACCAGGCGGAAGCAGATTGAACATTATTATATCTATTTTGCTCATATCCGATGCATTTTCAGAAACTGCCACCACCTTTATGGAATGGCGAAAGAGTGCGATATTATCATATACATAACTGTATGGCTTGCTGTTGCAGAAACCATCGACTTCTCCATCAAAATAGAATTCTACTCTTCTTATTTCTTCATTACTAATAACATCTGCAACAGCATATACTCTTCCAAATATCACTGCATAATGTTCTTTTAAAGAAAATATTTTCTTGTCGTTTATATACACGCTTCCCAATCTTGGCTCCGCAAATCTTACTCTAACACTGAAACGCGTATCAGCAATTTTTGCTGTTGTTGCAGCAATCAGCTTGCAGACTTTTGTTAAATAACTTATGTTAACAT
>JAJRYN010000148.1 GCA_024275755.1 archaeon
TAGAGAAAATTATACCTGAAGCCAAATGCTTTTATCTTCCAGGATGCCCACCAAGGCCAGAGGCATGTATACAGGGTGTCATTAAAGCATGGGAATTCTTAGAGGAGGTGGAAAAGAAATGAATGCTGAGGAAATAATGCAGAAATTCCAGGAAGCTGGATATGAAGCATGGATTAAGGAGAGAGAGGCAGGAGTTAAAAATAAAGTGAAAAGAAAAAGCGTGTGGATTAAAGTAGACAGAGAAAAAATAAGAGATGCCGTTGAGCATTTAACAGAACTGGCAGAGGAATATCCTCATTTCAGCATAATCTCTGCCAGTGATGAGGGAGATGAAATAGAGTTGAATTACCATTTTACTCTTGGCTATGGAAAATTGCTTGAAGAATTTGTAGTCACTTTTAAAGTCACATTACCAAAGAGTGATTTGAAAATAAAATCGATAACGAATCTGATACCGGCAGCAATATTTTCTGAAAGAGAAATCAGGGAAATGATGGGTGTGGAAATTGAGGAACTGCCAGATAAAAGACATCTATTTTTAACAAAAGATTTCCCAGATGGCATATATCCATGGAGAAGAGATGAAACAGCTCCAAAGGAAACAAATAAATTATATGAGGGGTGGAAAAAATGAAATATGAAATTCCTGTTGGCCCGATTCATCCTGCTTTAAAAGAGCCAATAATGCTTAAATTTACTCTGGAGGGAGAGCGCATCGTGGATGTTGATGTTATTGCCAGCCAGAATCATAGGGGCATAGAATGGATTGGAATGAATAGAAATAATCCTGTACAGAGTATTTATCTTTCAGAGAGGATATGCGGTATATGCAATTTCTGCCATCCTGCCTGCCTTGTAATGGCTGTCGAGGAAGCAGCAGATATAGAATCTCCCGAAAGAGCAGAGTACATAAGAGTGATTCAGGGAGAGTTAGAAAGAATACACAGCCATTTGTTGTGGGCAGGTGTTGCCGCCCATGAGCTCGGCTTCGATTCATTGCTCCACTATGTGTGGATGGTGAGAGAGAAGGTAATGGATGTCTTGGAATTGATAAACGGAAATAGAGTTACTAAAGCAATTATAATGTATGGAGGAGTCAGGAGAGACATTAAGGATGAGCACATTCCCAAAATAAAGAGGATGCTCGATTATTATAAGCAGGCATTTGGCAAGTTAGCAAAGCTTTTCCTAGAGGACAAAACAATAAAGATGAGGACAAGAGAGATAGGCATTCTGCCATATGAAGAAGCCATTAAACTCGCTACAGTTGGTCCAACAGCAAGAGCAAGTGGCGTTACAAAGGATGTTCGCCAAGACATGCCTTACTTTGCTTATCCGGATTTTGAAGTTAAAGCCATCACACCTGACATGCTCACAGGCGAGACTATAGGCGACACATATGACAGAATCATTGTAAGGCTTCTGGAAGTAAAACAATCAATAGAGATAATTGAACAGGCCTTGGATGAAATGCCTCCAGGCGATATTCTTGCAGAGCCAAAAATAATAAAGCTGATAAACCAGATAAAGAAGGCAGAAGGGGAGGCAGTTGCGAGGCATGAGGCGCCTAGAGGAGAGGTTATACATTACGTCAAGCTCAAGTCAGGTTTCGAATATTTATATGCATGGAAGGTAAGGGCGCCAACTTACATAAACATATTATCTTGGCGTCCAATGTTGCTTGATATGCAAATTGCAGATATACCAATAGTGGCGGCCTCAATAGACCCATGTATGTCATGTACAAATAGAGTTGTCATTGTCAGAAACAATAAGGAGGAAATTTTAACCGCTGATGATCTGCATCGTTTATCTGTTAAAAAGACAAGGAGGTTGTTAAGATGATTGGCGAGTTGTTATTTAAAACGGTGATTGCAAGCATCGGTATCTCAATTTTTGCGGTAATTTTTGGTTTAATTTTCAAGGGCATAGATAGGAAGTTGGTAGCAAGAATGCAGATGAGAGTCGGCCCCCCAATAAGGCAGCCTTTCTTGGATGTAGTAAAATTGATGAGTAAGGAAACAATAGTTCCAGAAAATGCGATAAAATGGATGTATAACCTAGCTCCAATTGTATGTTTGGCTTCCTCCATTATAATACTGCTTTACATTCCAATAGGGGGTTTCAAACCATTACTTGGTGGACGCGGTGATATTATCCTAGTAATATATCTTTTTATCTTGCCTGCATTGGCAATGGTTGCAGGAGGTTTTGCCTCGGGTTCTCCATTCGCCACAGTCGGCGCCCAGAGAGAAATGGTTACAATGATGTCGTACGAATTTCCTCTGGCAGTTGTAATAATTGCAGTTGCATGGAAATTGAGCCAAATAGGAGGTGGTGTCTTTAGTCTGCAGTTTATTTCAAGCCATCCGATATGGGCAGAAATTGGATTGCTTGGATTAATTGGTGCACTCGTTCTACTTTTAGCACTAATAATCGTAACACCTGGAGAAGTAGCAAAAATACCATTCGATGTTGCCGAAGCTGAAACAGAAATAGCCCATGGATTGCTTGTTGAATATTCCGGAAGAAATCTTGCGTTATTCTATATTGCAGACGCAGTGAGAACATTTGCTATGGCTTCTTTAGTAGTTGCAATATTTTTCCCGTATAATTTATCTGGCCTGATAAACATAAATGGAATAAATGAAAACATCGCATATGTAATTGATTTTCTGTTTTTCTTACTTAAGGTGTTTCTGGTAATGCTGTTTTCAATCACCTTAGTTAGAGCTGGTATGGCAAGGCTTCGTATTACTCAAGTTGTTAGTGTATACTGGATTACTGTAACTCTCCTCGCTTTATTTGGCTTGGTGTTGCTGATGTGGGATACTCAATTCAATATAAGGTGGTGGTAAAATGCTCCCAATGTTAGGACAACTGTTAAAGCAGATGGTAAAAAAGCCATTTACAAATATATTTCCTGCAAAATATGCTCCAAAAAATGTTAAAAAATTTCTGGAAGGAGTGCAGGCTGGAAAAATAAAAGTCCATCCTCCTGTCGAATTGCCGGAGTGGTTCAGAGGAAAAATATTGTATGACAGAGAAAAATGCATTGGCTGCAAGGCTTGTATAAAAGTTTGCCCAGCAAAAGCTATTGAGTTCAAAGAGGAAGAAAAGAAAATTAAAATATACATAGGACGTTGTATTTTCTGCAGCCAATGTAATGATGTTTGCCCGGTTAATGCGCTTTCAATGAGCAACGAGTTTTTACTGGCAAGCGACAATAAATTAGATCCAAATCTCATCGTTGAATAACCTATTTTTTCCTTCCTATTCGTAGAGCATTTAATATTACAGCTAAGCTCAGCCCCATATCGCCGACAGCAACAGCCATCCATAAAGTTATAATTCCTGGGAATGTAAGAATAGCAAAAGAACCCTTAATCAGAAGAGAAGCAGAAATATTTTGCTTTACAACTGACATTGTTTTTTTACTCAGCCCCATAAGATAAACTATTTTTGACAAATCATCATGCATTAAAGCTATATCCGCTGTTTCAATAGCAACATCCGAGCCAATAGCTCCCATGGCTATGCCAACGTTTGCCTTTGCCAAAGCAGGGGCATCATTGACTCCATCGCCAACCATGATAACATGGCCATATTTTTCAAGCAATTTTTCAACAATTCTTACCTTATCTTCTGGCAAGAGCTCTGCATAATATTCATCGATGGAAAGCTTTTTTGCGATTGCTTTAGCCACTCTTTCATTGTCTCCAGTAAGCATTATAGTTTTAATTCCCATTTTCTTCAATTCCCTTATTGTCGATAGCGAGGTATCTCTTATTTTATCCATTAGTGCAATTATGCCTATCACTTGGCTATCGTTGCCAACCATAACAACAGTTTTTCCCTCGTTCTCGAGTTTTTTTACTGTTTCCACCGGGAAATCAATATGATTGTCATTGAAAAAACTCTTATTTCCTACATAGAATATTTTTTCATTGATTTTACCCCTTAATCCTTTTCCTACAACAGATTTAAACTCTGAAACCTCAACCAATGAAATTTTTCTTTTTTCTGCACTATTGACTATAGCTTCTGCTATAGGATGTTTTGATTTTGACTCCAGAGAGGCTGCTATCTGCAAAAGCTCTTCTTTGGGATATGCATTAAAAACAACAATATCTGTTACTTCCAGCTTACCCTCTGTGAGTGTTCCTGTTTTGTCAAAAACTATTACTTTTGCATTTTTAATCTCTTCAATGAAATTTCCTCCTTTAATTAAAACACCATTTTTTGCAGCAGAAGTAATTGCAGAAACTATGGATACAGGCGTAGATATCGCTAACGCACATGGGCAAGAAATAACAAGTAAAACAAGCCCTTTATAAAACCATTGCATAAAGGGGAGGCCAAAAATTAATGGAGGGATAACCATGACAAGAAATGATAATATTATTACCGCAGGAGTATAATATTTTGCAAATCTATCTATAAAGATTTCTGTTTTTGATTTCTTTTTCTCTGCTTCTTCAACAAGCTTAACAATTTTTGAAAGCAAGGTTTCATCAGATTTTTTGGTAACTTTTATTTCAAGATATCCTTCTTCA
>JAJRYN010000149.1 GCA_024275755.1 archaeon
ATTCTTTTTTAAGAAAATTAATATCGAATCCCATCTGTAACTTTAAATAAAAATCTCGCGGCTTCGCAGGCGCTTCCACGATGCCAGTTGTAGAAATTAACGAAGGAAAGCTGTAAATGCTTACACGAGCATGATATCTCCTGTCGCTTTCATCCCATGTAGCAAAGAGACGATTTGTAAAAACAATGTGGCAATAGTTCCATGTCTTTTCTTCTGCAGCAATCAATTCCATGTAAATATTACTCAGCTTAATTCCATCATATAATATTCCAAAAGCTCTGCTTTCTCCCTTTATCAATCTTTTTTCATGTTCTACTTCCATAGGCAATGGAGGAATTTCCAAGTCTTTCTTTTTTATATCTCTTATTCTAGCTCCTGCTAATTTTTGGGCAATGCTTTCTATCTGCCCCCCCCTTTTTTCAGCAGCAACCAGAGAGAGAAAAAAGGAAAAAAATTCTTCTCTAACTTTTACCTCCGCCATCCTGAATTTTTCCTTTACATATCCAGCGATTTCCTTGAGATCGAGAGTTCCTAAATTTTCAGGAGTGTATAAGCAAATTATGGACGGCGGAGTATACATTTTTACTTCAATTTTTCTAAAGCAACTTGTGCTGCTTGTTTGCCTGATAACAGCATAGCTCCAAAAGTGGGTCCCATTCTTGGTAAGCCGTAGGTGGTGGAAACTGCCATTCCGCACACTATCAAGCCAGGATGCACCTCACCAGTATATTCAACAATTAAGTCTTCAGCCTTTTCAACCCACATTGCCCCAAAGCCAACAGTTTTTATTGTTCCTCTTTCTTCCAGCTTTTTGACAACCATTGCATCATGTCCGGTTGCATCTATAATAACTTTGGCCTCCAAAGCTACAGGATCAACGCATGTTATCTGGCGGGGCAATGCTTCAACAGGAGTCCAGTTTACTACTATGCCTGCAACTCTGTTTTCCTCCCTTAGAACAACGTCGTCGAATGTTGTCATGTTCGCAAATTTCACTCCTGCATCACATGCAGCCGCTATCAGCTTTGAACATGCATGCGGGCCGTCTGCTACATAAAGTCGCTTGGAAAATTCTTCAAAGGGTACACCAAGCTCTTCTAGCACCTTTTGCGCTGGATGGCGGACAGTAATTTTGTTCATTAAATATCCACCTATCCAGAAGCCTCCGCCAAGATAATTGTTTCTTTCCACGATAAGGACTTTGTATCCTTTCGATGCTATTTCTTTCCCTGCCATCAATCCGCTGGGCCCTGCCCCAACTATAATGCAATCGCTTTCTACATATTCTGAAAACTGCTTTGCAAACTCCGCTACTATTGCACGGGTAACATCTTTCTCGCTTACCATACTGAAAATTTTTTCCTTCATTTTATCGCCAATTCTACAACATCTTCCCTTTAAAAAATTTTTCAATTGTTAACTCCGTTAATTTCTTCATTCATGCTCCCGCTTCTATATCCGAGTAAATCCAAACATACCCATGTATAGCCAATTTGCTTCAGCTTATCCGTCACTTTTTTGCGTAATTCTTCGTCAAAAAATTTCTTTATCTCTTCTTTGTCTACCTCTATCCTTGCCAGCCTTCCATGATGTCTAACCCTAACAATTTTGAATCCCAGCTCTTTCAAAAATTTTTCTGCTTCTTCAACCATTTTAAGCTTCTCCTCTGTTATTTTTTCGCCGTAGGGAAATCTACTTGCCAGACAAGCCTGAGATGGCTTATCATAGGTTGGCAAACCCATTTTTCTGGAGAAATATCGAATCTCCTTCTTAGTAATTCCTGTCTCCATTAAAGGACTTATTATCCCAGCTTCTCTAGCTGCTTTCATACCAGGCCTAAAATCTGAGGCATCATCTTTATTTGAGGCATCAAGAACATATTCTATTCCATGTTTTTCTGCTATTTCTCTTAATTTTGAAAAGAGTTCTTTTTTGCAGAAATAGCAACGCTGCAATGGATTCGATGTAAAGGAATTGTTTTTCATTTCATCAGTATAAATTATCATGTGCTTCACACCCATCTGGCCTGCAATTCTTTTTGCTTCTTCGATTTCTTCTTTTTGATAGGTAGGCGACACAGCTGTTACAGCCAGAATATTTTCTCTGCCCAAAACATCAACACAAATTTTTAACAAAAAGGTGGAATCCACTCCTCCAGAATAAGCAATCAGAACCTTTTTCATGCCTGCAATTTTTTTCTTTAAAGTTTCCAATTTCTCTTCAGATTTCATTTTTGTTCCTCATTTCTTCCAACACCTTTTTATGAATTTCATATGCTTCCTGGCTATACAAAACAAGCTTTACTATCTCCAGCTCGTTGCTTTCTTTCAAAAAATCTGCTATTGCCTTTATCGCTACCCTAGCAGCTTTTTCCATTGGATATCCATATACGCCCGTGCTTATCGCTGGAAATGCTATGCTTTTTATTCCATGCTGCGTCGCAAGCTTCAAACTATTCTTATAGCATGCTGCCAATAACTTTGCATCTTCTTCCCTGCCAGAATAAACCGGCCCAACAGTATGAATGACGTACTTGGCTGGAAGATTATAGCCAGAGGTAATCTTCGCTTCTCCTGTTTTGCATCCCCCCAGCTTCTTGCACTCTTCCCATAGTTGCCTCCCGGCGGCTCTATGTATGGCCCCACTCACTCCCCCACCTGGCGTAAGGCGAGGATTTGCAGCATTGACAATTGCATCAACTTCTTCTTTTGTAATATCTCCTTTTGCTATTTCCAGCGTAGCGTCGCCAATTTTTATTTGCCTATGTTAAAATTTTGAATAACATATAAAATG
>JAJRYN010000150.1 GCA_024275755.1 archaeon
AAAGGAATGGAAGGGCTTATTTTACAATCTCCTAGTTTTATCCAAATAAAATTTTTTCTGCGTGTTTTGCTACTTCTTCCTTATATTTTTCAGGACAGCATACCATTATTGCCCATTCTGTTATACCTCTCATTTGCAATGCATTTGCTAAAGGCGTGAAATGACTAAGAGGCTTTATTTCATCTTTATCCAGAATCTTGATATCAACTTTTTTTATTCTTGGCTCTGAAAGAACAATGTCCTTGCCAGGCACATCAACAATGACATATCCTTCTTGCAATCCGACTTTTTCTGCAATTTCATTTTCTATCTCTTCTATATTTTCCATATCTGCTATAATTTTCTTTTCTTCCTCCCTCAATTCTTCCAGTCCCTTTGCAAACGCTTTTTTGAATAATTTCCTGTATTTGAGTCTGGTTACAATATCCTTCTGATATTTGCCCATCGTTCGCAATTTTTCAATTAATTCATAATCTGTAAGCTGAGAAAAATCAAAAGGGGCAGCCTTCTCAACCGCTTTTATCAGCATTAATTCAGCAATTCTTACTGTTTTATGGAGATACACACTTGAATACATTAGTGCTCTGGCAACAAGCATGCTTTCCAGGGCACTCACGCCTTTTCTCTCAAAGACAATATTATCCTCATAAATCCGCATCGTCTGTATTATGCGATCGCTATCTATTATTCCATATGCTACTCCAGTATAATAAGCATCTCTCATCAGATAATCTATTTGGTCTGCATCTAAAGAACCATGAATAATTTCCGAAAGAAAGCCTTTCTTGCCATCTAGGATGTCAATAACCTCATATACATTTATCCCATAATCTGCCAAAATTTCTTTAATGGTGTAATCATATTCAAAATCGTGCAGTTTTAGCTGTCCATTTATTATTTCCTTTGTCAGTTCAACATGGTCTTTTCCTGTCCTAATATGAAGTAAATATTCCAGAGTATGAGAAAATGGTCCATGACCAATGTCATGCAGCAAAGCTGCGATACTCACCGCTTCATCCTCTATCCCAAGCATGTCACATATTTTTTTTGCCATATAGCATACGCCTAAAGAATGCTCTAATCTTGTATGATTTGCCCCCGGATAAACAAGATATGTGAAACCAAGCTGTTTTATACCATGCAATCTCTGCAACTCAGGCGTTTCCAGCAAATCCAAAAATACACCTTCAAACTTGATATTGCCATACAAGGAGTCTCTAATGTATTTTACATTCTCCATATTCCTTTTCTATATCTCTTCATGAATATAAGTATTGCTGAAGCCATGACGATAACTATCATTTCAAATCCCGGTATTTTCTCCTTCTCTCTCACGGTAATGAGTGCTTGGTAGCTATCCTTATCCCCGTCATCGTCTACAACAGTTAATGTTGCAAGATAATTTCCTTTATCTGGATACCTGTATGTCGCCTCCATTCCATAAGCATCTATTATACCATCACTATCAAAATCCCATGTGTAGTTTACTATAGAACCATCTGCATCATAGCTTGAGCTCGCGTTGAAAACAACTTTTTCGTCCTGCCTAGGCTTCTCCGGCTCGTGGACAAATAGTGCCACAGGCGGCGCATTCTTGACTTTTATTTCTTTCGCTAAGCTTGTCTTTGCACCGTCATCATCAACAACTGTTAATTTGACTATATATGTGCCATCGTCTGCATATTTCCAAGTTGCATTCTCGCTGTAGCTGATATTTCCGTTTCCGAAACTCCAAGTGTAATTTACTATGCTGCCATCAGGATCATAACTGGTTGAAGTGAAAGTTACACTTTGCAAATCTGTCGGTTCTGATGGTTGCCATGTGAAGTTTGCTACAGGGGGAAGATTATTAACAAGGATTGCCCTCGAGATACTGCCTTTATCTCCATCGTTGTCAACGACTGTTAGAGTTATGAGATATACGCCATTATCTGCATATTTGTGGCTTGGGTTTTTGCTATAGCTTACATTTCCATCGCCAAAATTCCATGTATAATTGACTATGTTGCCGTCTATATCATAACTCTTTGAAGTGAATTTTATGGTATCCAGATCTGTTGGATTATCTGGAGAATATTCAAAGTTTGCTACTGGAGGAACATTTGCTACAAATATTTCTTTTGTTATCCATGAAGTTGCTCCATCATCATCTATTACTGTTAAATTAACAATATATGTTCCGTTATCTGCATATTTATGGATTACAACTTCTCCATATGCAATGCTTCCATCGCCGAAATTCCATGTGTAGTTTACTATTGAGCCATCAGTATCATAGCTTGAGCTTGCATTGAATGTGATGTCATCAATATCTTTTGGCTCAAATGGCTGCCATGTGAAGTTTGCTACTGGAGGAACATTTGCTACAAATATTTCTTTTTCAATACTGCCTGTATTACCATCGTTGTCAATAACTGTCAAATTAACAATATATGTTCCATTATCTTCATATTTATGAACGGGATTTTTGTTATAGCTCACACTTCCATCGCCGAAATTCCATATCCAAGAAACAATTTCACCATCAAAATCTATTGATGCATCATAGAAATAGATTGTATCAGATGTATATGGCATCGTGGGGGTGTAATTGAAATATGCAACAGGTAATCCAGCTTTTCTTATGAGTGGCAGATAGTCAATGCTATTCCAATCTATTTCATATGGTGTATCTCCTATGCCGTCTTCATTTGCATCTGTGACACTGTAATCGTCCCAGTAATTTCCAATGCTTGTGTTCCATTTATTTATGCCTGTATCATATGCATTTATTCCATTTCCAATGAAATTATTTAGATAGAAGACGTTTCCATCTCCCTCACAATATACACCATATATGTTGTTGCTTATTGAGCATTTATAGAATGTATTCTGATTATCTCCATCTAGAGAAATACCTATGAAAGTGTTGTTGGATATGATATTTTCTTCTATGTAAGCGCGGGTATTTTCCAGAATCATTCCTATATTATTTCCTTCTATTCTGCAATTCTTTATAGTTAAATTGATTACATTTTTTGCCGATAAGCCAGAATATGCATTATCGCCAATGTAACATTCTTCAATTACAACGCCGTTGCCATTTATTTCTACACCATAATAGCTATTATAAAACTTGCTATTCTTTACATAAGAATTATTACCATTTACAAGCAAAGCATAATCATCAAAAACGTTGCATGATACCAGATTGCTTATTGATACATTGTCTGCGAATATTTTAATTCCGTCTATTATTCCACCATTGCCATTTATTTCCACTTCTTTGGTTATTTCTATTCCATCGTAGTAGCCATAATAGACATAGCATTTTCCTCCTTCCATAACAGCATCTATTGCATCCTGCAAATCATCAAAATGATCTATCTGCCATCCTGGTGTAGTATCTGAATAGTCATCATCCACCCATACAAAAAATGGAGGAGTTGTAATAGGATACATTAGTGGTCTTTCATCAGCATTTGCTCCTATTTCATATGGTGTATCTCCTATGCCGTCTTCATTTGCATCTGTGCCTGTATAATCATCCCAGTAATTTCCAATGCTTGTGTTCCATTTATTTATGCCTGTATCATATGCATTTATTCCATTTCCAATGAAATTGTTGTGGTGGATAACATTGTCATATGAATTCTCTGAAAATATACCATAGCCAAAATTGTTTGTAAATTCACAGTTTATTATTTCATTTAATGAGGAATATTTTAATTCCATTCCACACTGTTCATTTTCTTCCAGATAAATTTTATTAAACAGATTATGAGAGGAATTGAAGAGATAGATTCCCTTCTGATTGTTGTATATGGTTAGATTGTTAAAGATGCTGTTGTGAACATTTATAATATACATCCCAAAAGTTGAAACAGAGATGCTCATATTAGAAATCAATAGATTATCTGCATTGAAAATTTGTATATCCATTGCAAAGAAATTGCTTATTGATACATTGTCTGCGAATATTTTAATTCCGTCTATTATTCCACCATTGCCATTTATTTCCACTTCTTTGGTTATTTCTATTCCATCGTAGTAGCCATAATA
>JAJRYN010000151.1 GCA_024275755.1 archaeon
GCAACGAAATTTTTACCTCCAAGTGTAGCAAGCATTAGAGGAATGAAAGGAGCGATTAGAACGCCTTCCTCCCTTATTCTGAAGTCCTCCCACAGAGTATCTCTTACAACCAGAGCATTTCCCATGAGAGAGGTTGAGAGAGCCAGAAGAGCAAATGATATGCCGAGCACATACAAATAACCATGGAAAGCCAGTGTGGCAACATCCGGTATACTTTCAAGTGAGCCCACTATTGATGCAGAGAAAAGAAGATAAATTATGGCTGGAATGGAGTAGCCAAGGGCAATGGCTAGACCAATTTTTTTCCTTAATCCTGCTGAAATAAGCAGTCTCTTTACCTCTGGGAGAATCATATGTCCGTATAATGCGAAGATTATTATGCCAAACGGAGAGGCAAGATTTGGAAGATGAAATTCATTAAGTTTTTCTATATTCATATTTGTAGAGGAAAAGAGTATAATGAGAAAAATTAATCCAATCATCACAGTTGTTATGATAAGTTCTGCTCTTGCTGCTCCCCTTAATCCACGATAGCATACATAAAATGACATTATAATGCCAGCCAAATATCCTATTCCTGGAGGTAATCCCATAGAACGAAAAGAATCTGCCAATCCTATATAATATGCAGTGAGAGCAGAAAATACAGCTATAAGAAAGCCAAGAAATGCCACAGCCCTTGCCATACCTCCCAGATAATAACCGATTAAGCTCGGTATTTGGCGGCTGCTGCTTCCCTCGAGTTCAACAATCATGAAGGCCAATTCAATGACTAGGACAAGAGAAATTAGAAGTGCAACTGTCCCAGTTAAATAGCCATTTTTGGCGAACACGCTGGGCAAACCAAGAATTCCAGCACCTATTACTGTGCCAACGATTATAAGGATTGCTTCCCAGAAAGGAAGAAAAGTAACCAGCTCAGCCCTTCTGCCAAATTTTGGCTTCATCATTGTCTGTTAATTTTCCATTCCTAAAATATTTTTCCTTTCAGGTTGTCGATTAAATAGCAATGAATTGCCATCGTTATATCTCTATCCCCACATGTTAAGTTGGCCGATGACGGCAATCAATTTATCAATCTTTTTGCGGCATGTGCCTCTGCCCCGTCGAGGCGAATCATCTTTTCATCGCCTCTCCGCAGGCAGAGGCAATATAAAATTATGAATGTGCTTAAAAAATTATATGCAAATAAATCAGAAGGCTTGCTATTCATCATCGAATCAGCCCTAGCAAGCTTCATCATCTGTATAGTAATGCAAACGAATTATAAAGATTTAAGCTCTCTATCCCTCTTTTATTTTCCTAAAATCCAAGAACACCAGATAGAAACATATATAAATATCACTATATCTTCGCCTTAGAATGAATGAACCAAGGATTAATATAGGAGTGGGAGAGATACATAGAGGCAAAATAGAATGCACAGAGCTGGAAGATGGCACTCCTGTTATACTTCCATATTTTGTAATGCGCGGTGTGAGAAAAAGGCCAATATTGCTTTTAAATGCTGCTTTGCATGGTGACGAGCTAAATGGCATAGAAGTCATAACAAGGCTGTTTGAAAAATTGAATCCGATGCAGCTGCACGGTACATTACTTGCTGTGCCTGTTGTTAACACTTTAGCTTTCAGGGCGAGGAGTAGAGTTGATCCAGTTGATGGCAAAAATTTGAACAGATTATTCCCGGGCAAAAAAGAAGGAACAGTAACAGAGAGAATAGCATACCATTTCTTCCATAAGTTTGTTAAAAAGGCAGATTTTGGTATAGATTTGCATACAGGAATGAAGGGTCATTTGCTAGTCCCTCATCCAAGAATAAGGGTATTATCGGATTTTTCTCCTTCTTTAGAACATGCCAGAGCTCTGGGAACAGAAATCATCTTTTATCATGAGGGTCATCCTGGCATGCTAAATATTGCTGCTGGAAAAATAGGCATACCAATTGTGTGTTTTGAAATAGGAGAGGCAGGAAGAATAGATGAAAATTATATACAGGCGGGGATAAAAGGCATCATCAATTTCATGAAATATTTTGGAATGCTCGAGGGGGAGCCTGAAATCCCAGAAAAACAGATTTTGCTGAAAGATTATATTGAGATTCCATCCCCCATAGGGGGAATTTTTCATCCGAAGGTTAACGCAGGAGATGTTATCAAAAAGAACCAGCTTATTGGCATCATAAAATCTCCATTCACGGGAGAAAAAAGATATGTAAAATCCCCCAAAAATGGCGTTGTAATCGGTATAAGAAGCCAGCCACTTGTCAGGCCGGGTACAACAGCAGCATGGCTAATGAGCTTTGAGCAGGGGAATGTTCTGCCACCTTTAAAGAAACATATAAAGGAAGTTACATCCAGAACGTTTTCGATTACAAAGGAAAAAGGAATAGAGATTAAATAATGGGGCGATTCTTTATAGTATGCTCCCATATTTTATTTACAAGATATGCTATTCCTTCCTTTTCGTCGCCTCCTCTTCTGAACCATCTTCTTATTACGTCTGCTGGCGTCTTCTTTCTAATAATTCTTCTTTTCAAAATCTGAAGATAGCGAGGTTGTGCATCCAACGATTTTAATCCTTTTTCGGCCTTCTCGATATTTTCCATCAGGTAATCCCGAATGGATATTGATTTTCCACTCCATATAAAATTACCCCTAATTGACTCTTTTATTGCCTCAAGCCTGTTTATTTCTATTTCCTTAAGTGTAGGATAATCTCTTCTGCTCCATCTCTGCGCATATTTCAATCTGCCAATAATGTATTCAATTAATGCCATGTTTTCTCTTATTGTGCATTGCACAGGGCAAACTCTATTTTCTACTCTAAACGGTATTTCAAACCTTATCCTGTTATCTTCATGCCTCTCCTTAATCATTTCAGTTAGAGATTTTGCAAGAATTGGCTGAAAGGAAGAAACATATTCTCCATATTCAATAAGAGATATGGGGTATTTCCTGAGCTTTGGCAGGCCGGCGTTGCCGCCATCTGCCATTTCATATAGCAACAATCTTGCTTCGGCATAGTCAACCACTTCTCCTCCCACAACAGGGCTGTTGGCAGAAATAGCAATATGTTCAGGCACCATATAGAGGAGGCGGTTAAATTTATCTGCCACATCTTCTGGCCCTTTACCCTGTATGTGGATGTGAATTGATTGGATAGCAAGGGCAATATGTTCTGGCCTTATCTTTTTATTTGCTATTTTTATGCTGGGAAATTGAGAACGCCATCTTGCCATTGTTTTAGCCCTTATAGTATTAGAAATCCATTTATCCGATAAAACATCAGGATGAGGATTTGCTCCCAGCAGTAAAAAAATTGCATCTGTTTTATGCACTTTTTCAGCCACCTCAACAATGTCCTCGATAGCATCGTGCAGATATTCTTCCTTTTCTCTCAGCATTTCTGTTGAAAAATTTCTTGGAAAACTCCTTATTTCAAGCTGGCATGCTCCGGCTTCTCCGCCAAATTCAAAATCTTGGTATATATTATTCAAATGAGGGATTAATTCTTTTACTTCCAGTGGCTTACCTTCTTTATCAACCAATGCTCCCTCAATTTCTATACCAAAAACATAGTCCTCGGGATGATGTCTGTGTTTTTCCAGCAGCTGAAGATATTTTTTCAAATCATCTAAAGTTTTAAACTCCATAGATGTTATAGGATATTTATTTTTTAAGTTAATGCAAAATTATTCCAGTATCGCCTCAATATCAATATTGGCTGCCTTTTCTATCTCTTCCAGCTTTTCTTTTTCGTCTGGAAGTATAACTGGCTGAATGTTTTCAACAAGTTTGGCAACGCTATATGTATCGGGCCTTACAGAAAGTAACGGAATGGCTTTTTCATTTGCCTTTGCCAGTATATTGGCTGAAGGAATGATGTTGTTTGTCAGTATGATTCCAGATGTCCCGTCTTCTATACATGCTGTTATGACATCGCTTCTATCCCCTCCAGTTATTATTAACTTATTCTCTTTTTTGAAATCGGGGTGTCTTCTTATCTCAGGAGCTGATAAAGCGGCGATGAAAACATTCTCAACATATTTATTCAAGCCTTCCTCACCAGCAACAACTTTAGCAAACAATTTTTCTGCAATATATCCAACTTTCATTGCCCTCAATTTTCTTACAAGAGCTATAAAACCAAGATATTTTATCCCGAATTTTTCTATACTCTCCTTTATTTTGTTCACATCCTCCTCATTAACCTTATTCAGAATAACTCCTTTTATAGGCAAATCTTCCTTAAGCTTGCTTATATAGTATATTTCATCCAGTATCTCATGATAATCTCCAGAAATTACGAAAATGACATCAGCATCTATTTTCTTGCTAATTGAGTGGGCATCCAGACCAATGGAAGACCCTTTCCATAAAAATTCTCCACCCTCTATTATAAATAATTCTTTA
>JAJRYN010000152.1 GCA_024275755.1 archaeon
CAACTATCTTTATTATGTTTTGAATAAGCCTGAAATTTCAGATGAAGAATATGACAAATTAATGGAGGAATTGCGTCGCCTTGAAGAGCAGTTTCCTGAGTTTATAACCCCTGATTCTCCAACACAGCGTGTTGGCGCCCCTCCTGCTAAAGAATTCAAGACGGTTCGTCACGTAAAGCCGATGCTTAGTCTAGATACTGCTCATAAGGAAGAGGAAGTGAGGGCTTTTGACAGAAGGGTTAGAAAGGAGCTTGGAGTGGAAAGTGTTGAATATGTTGCAGAGCCTAAGCTTGATGGACTTAGCGTTGAGCTAATTTATGAAGACGGGAGATATGTTAGAGGCTCAACAAGAGGAGATGGTATAAACGGGGAGGATGTAACAGAAAATATTAAGACAATAAGGGCTGTGCCGCTAGTTTTAAGAGGAGAGGAATTAAAAGTTCCCAGAATGCTTGCTGTGAGAGGCGAGGTTATAATGCATATAAAAGACTTTGAAGAATTTAATAAAGAATTGATACAGCGTGGAGAAGAGCCGCTTGCAAATCCCCGTAATGCGGCCGCTGGCTCATTACGTCGCCTTGATCCCAGAGAAACTGCTGAACGCCCCTTGGATATTTTCTTCTATGAAATTATGCATTACGAGGCAGATGGTGTTAAAATAGAAACTCAATGGGAGGCTTTGCAGGCAATGAAAAAATGGGGACTTAAAATAAATCCTCATGTAAAGCTGTGTAAAAATATTGAGGAGGCTATAGAATATCACAAAAAAATGGAGGAGAAAAGGGAATCGCTTGAATATGAGATAGATGGTGTTGTGATAAAAGTCAATAAATTTGATTATCAGGAAAAGCTTGGGGCCAAAACCCGCTCTCCAAGATGGGCTTTAGCGTATAAATTCCCTCCGCGTAAGGAAGAAACACAAATTCTGGATATTGTTGTAGGCGTTGGAAGAACAGGCACATTGACCCCCGTAGCATTGTTAAAGCCCGTTGATGTGAAAGGTGTAACAGTTTCAAGAGCTACGTTGCACAATGAAGATTATATTAAGGAGAAGGACATACGCATTGGCGATTGGGTGAGGGTGGCAAGGGCAGGAGATGTTATACCCGAAGTTATTGAAGTTATTAAAGAGAAGAGAACCGGAAAGGAAAAAGAGTTTCGAATGCCCAAGAGATGTCCAGTGTGTGGGAGCCATGTTGTCAAGGAAGGGGCGTATTATCGATGTACTGGCGGATTATCATGTCCAGCTCAGCTTAAAAGAAGCATAGAGCATTTTGCATCAAAGAATGCAATGGATATTGAAGGCTTGGGAGGAAAAACAGTCGAACTTCTTGTTGAGAAAGGGTTGATAAAGAGAATAAGCGATATATACAGGCTTAATAAGAGAGATTTACTCCATTTGCCCCGTTTTGCTGAAAAATCTGCCAAGAACTTAATTGAGGCAATAGAAAAGAGCAAGAAAAAAGGACTGGCTCGCCTTATCTTCGCTTTGGGAATACCAAATGTTGGCGAACATACTGCCCGTATATTGGCAGAGAAGTTTAAGAGCATCGATAGACTAATGAATGCAACGGAAGCAGAGTTACTTGCTATTAAAGAAATTGGGCCAGAAACGGCGAGCAGCATAGTCAATTTCTTCAGGGAGGAGAGGAATAGGAAGGAAATAGAAGAGCTTAAAAAGCTTGGAGATAAAATGGAATACGAGGAAGAGAAAGGCAAGCTGAAAGGCAAGGTATTTGTTTTCACCGGAGCCTTAAAAGATTTCACAAGAGAAGAGGCAAAAGAATTAGTGGAGAAGGAAGGAGGAATAGTAGCGAATAGTGTGAGCAGAAATGTTGATTATGTTGTTGTTGGAGAAAAGCCAGGAAGCAAATATGAAAAGGCAAAAGAGCTTGGCTTGAAAATAATAGGCGAAGAAGAATTCAAGAAATTGCTGGGAATAGAAGGAAAGACAAAGGAAAAAGAGGAGGAAAGAGGTAAAATATTAACGCTGGATGAATTCATTAAGATGAGGCGGTAAAAGTTCGGCATATATAATTCATGGATAGATTAAATATAGCTATAAAATGAATACACGTAGAATTCATCATTTCATTTTTGAATTCTGACACACCTCACTGGTGAAATTAACTTTTCGTAGATAATCTTGTTGTCCTTATGGAGGAATTTTACTCATCGTTAGCAATATATTTTTGATCCATTACTCACACATCAATTATTTCTCAAAACATTTATAAATAAAAATAAAAATTTTACTGTTGGAGGTGATGAAAGGTGAAAATAAAATCGATAAAAGGAAGGATGACCAACAATTTAGGAACATGGATGACGATTTTGTTTATGGTAACAATAGGAATGATATCTGCAATTACTCAAAATGGGTCTTCTGCGACATTACAAGCAGATTTGGAAATAGGTGGTTTAACAAAAATCCCAGCATCTGACATTCTTCTCTTATCCTCTGTTGGAGCAACTGCAACATTCACCGCAAAAGTAACTAACCATGGACCTAATGCAGTACCCAGTTTCCAGGTATTTTGGTACATAGATGGAGAACAGGTAGATTCTCAAACGTACCCTGCTCTTGGAGTTAATCTAACCACATCTGTAAGTGACACCCTTACTGCTTCTATTGGTAAACACGAGGTTAGGGTAGAAGTTCATCCTCCACAAGGATATATAGATCCATATCCATACAACAATATTGATGAAGGGTACTTCTGGTTCCTCTAAAATGAAAAAGATAATAGTGTTTATGATCCTCCTCCTTTTTATATCTTTTGTTGAGGATGGATTATCTCCCTTAATTAATTTAAACCAAGAAAGGCAAAATAAATATTCGATAGGTACAAATTCTTTACAATTCTATGGTTCAGCGAATTCTTCAATCTATATAATAGGAATATATTCTCCTTACAAAATATATTTGGATGATTTTAGTTTTATAATAAAAGGAACTGTAAAGGGAAATGGATCCAATGGACGATGTGACGCATATTTTATACTCAATGAAACTGCTATTGAATTTACTCGTGTATTCTATGCATATACTTATATGAAGGGGAGTAAATATCTTCATTTTAAGTTGGGACCACTAAACTTTACATGCGATGATAGAATATTGTGGAATACTTCATTTTCAAATGCCACTCTTCATTGGGGGAGGTGGCGCAATGTTTCTCTTCCAGCAGGTAAATGGTATCTTGTTATCACCATTTTCTGGGATGATAAAATTAAACCAGATGAAATACATATTTACGCATGGGTTAATTTCAGTAGCCGCTGCAAGGATGTTCAAATTTCAACTGCTGAAGGAGGAAAAATATACGCTCTATGGTATGGAAAATTCGATAGCAATCTAATAATTTATTATCCTCCCTTTCTATCAATAATGATAAATGGGAAAGCGAGTTTTTATATAAATAACACCCTCATATATTTTTTTCCTTTGTTTCCAATTTCTAAAGGTGTAGGAAAAATAAAGTGGGTATATCCAAATGGAGAAATAGATAAATCAGTTGTTTTCAATTGGCATGGTTTCCGTTTGTCTAAATATGATTTTTGTTGTGGAGTAGGAGGACCTGGGGAGTATAAACTTACACTAAGTTATTGGGATCGTATGTCCTTGGATTTAAAAAATATCGGTATAAACAGCCGGTGGATAGATGCGAATCCGGTTTGCTTTGCAGCCCTAGATGTAAAATTGCCCGAGTTTGAATGATAGAAAGCCATAAAAGCATGAACATTTAGCAGCAGAAATTTCCAAGAAATTAGATGAATATTATATGAAAGAGAGACCATCTCGCTAATGAAATTATCAGAAACCTTTAATAACGCTTTACACCCCGCAAGTTTTTATATTGCTAGCAATAATAAATACGTGGTAAAAACAGGCGTAGCAAATCTGCCATTGCATTATGGAAAAGCGCCTCGCTGGTTGTATGAAAGAATGGTGAGATTAGCTGATGCTATCTCTGCTATTATCATATATGAATATGGTGAGGATAAATTTTTGGAGTTAATTTCCAACCCTTACTGGTTTCAGGCATTT
Organism: archaeon; assembly: GCA_024275755.1. Taxonomy (GTDB): domain Archaea; phylum Thermoplasmatota; class E2; order UBA202; family JdFR-43; genus JdFR-43. The sequence goes on from JAJRYN010000152.1 coordinate 4,052, forward strand.
TCATGCGTGCTCGGCTATGACTGGCATTCTTCAGGCACAACAACTGTTACAACTGCCGCATTGAAAGAAGCTTTGGAAAAATATGGAATTGCTGTTGCTGGTGGGAAAGGAATGGCTTCCAGAACATTGCAGGAGATAGAAAAGAAAGCGGAGAAGCTTGAAGTAGATGCAACCAAGATAAAATATGCAAGCAGAATGGCTGCCAAAGTGGATAGTGCAGTCCTGCAGGATGGTTATAACTTATATCATCATGCCATTCTGTTTACAAAAGATGGAAAGTGGGCTGTTGTGCAGCAGGGTATGAATGCCAAAACAAGATATGCCCGCCGTTACCACTGGATATGGAAGATAAAGGATTTTGTTGAAGAGCCACATGCTGCAATAGTTGGCAAGAAAGGCATAGCGTTGAATATGACTGCAAAAGAAAGCGAGGAAGCAAGGAAGACAAGCGTTGATATAGCAAAAGAGAAGCCGAACAAATTATTGAAGCAGTTTAGAACGTTAAAACAATATCAACAAACTTTAGAAGGAAAAGTTTTAATGCTAAGCATGCCCCGCCGCATAAACTGGGATGCTTTGAAAGAAGTATATGAAATACAGCCACGCAACTATGAAGAAATGTTGGCAATAAAAGGTATAGGAGCAGCTACTGTTAGAGCTTTAGCTTATGTTTCTGATTTAATTTATGGAAAGCCACCGTCATGGGAAGATCCTGTGAAATATTCTTTCGCTGTTGGAGGGAAAGATGGAGTTCCTTATCCTGTAAATAGAAAAGCAATGGATGAAGCAACAGAAATTCTGCAGCTTAGTCTGGAAGAAGCTAAGATAGGGCAAAAAGAAAAGTTACATGCAATAAAAAGGTTGAAAGAATTTATTCCCGGTTGAAATGAGAAGAGATAAAATAATAGCAAATTTGTTATTCCTTTTGGTGGTATTTTTGATTTTATATGTCTTTTCACCAGAATTGACAATGTTTTTTCAGGAAATGGAGAGTAAGTTTGATGCAAGACCTTTACAATCATTATTCTGGTTTTTAGCTTTGGTAGCCGAATCATTTGGAAACTGGCTTTTTTCTGTAATATCCTATATGATTGTTGGAGGAATAGTTTACTTGCTAGGAAGAAGAGAATGAATTTTTCATTTCCTCAAGCAGGGAAATGAGGAAAGGGTGCATTATATTTTCCTCTTCTTTCAGAAATTCCTCCAGCTTTTCTTTTCCATATTTTGCCGCATATTCATGCGCTTGCAAAATCATTTCCACCTTATCTATTTGCTGCATTATTTCCGCTTCCTTGCTCTTTCCTTCAACAAACTCTCTCCATATTCTGTAATATTCTTCAAAACCTTGAAGCAATTTTTTCATCATTGCCTCTTCTCTTTCCATCTTATCCTTTTTTGCCATATCATGTGGAGTAATATCACCTATCATTGCTTCCGCCAAATCATGCAACAGAGCCATTTTCATCATTTTCTCTGTATCCAGGTTCAAAGCATCTCCAATAAGCATTGCGAGAAAGGCAACGCGATAGCTATGACATGCAACGTTTTCAGGCTGTTCTATGCCTACTCTAAGCCATCCTTTTCTCTTTACTCCTTTCAGCTTCCCTGCCTGCACTGCCAGCAACAAAATTTTATGCATGAATGAAAAATGAAATGATATAAAAATACATGCGGGGGGTGGGATTTTCGTGGCTCCCGCCAGTTCGAACCCACGAAGGCCTGCGCCACAGGGTCCTAAGCCCTGCACCGTTGACCGCTTGGCTACCCCCGCTTGATGTTTATATCTACGCCAATATTAATTTTTTTGTTATGGGAAGGAAGTTGAAGTCCTTGATTATCTTTGTCTTATTTAAGCTATAAGTCCTGATGAGTGGGATTAAAGAAATCCAGTCATTTTCCTTTAGCTTCTGCATTATTTCTGTTTTGCACATTTTATATGATTCATAGTCAGGGTGTATTGAAATGGCTACAAATTCAAAGCGGCGGGTAGCAAAAAATATTATTTCCTCGTGCAGCAATTCCTTCAGCTCATCCTTTTCAAATTCTGGGGGTGTATGAGGATTGAGAGGAACATAGTAAAAGGCAAGGATTCTTAAGCCCAATTTTTCAAAATTTGGTACCACCATCGTTTTTATATATCCTTCTTCAACAAATTTTCTTCTCATCCTGCCAACAGTGTGTCTTGTTATACCAAGCATCTCTGCAATATCCTTTGATGGCAGCTCAGGATATTCAATAATTTTGCAAAAAACCTTCTTCTCCCTATTCGATAACTCTGCATTTTTTATGCTGAAGAAATTTTCTTCATATTTATTATCATCCTTTATGCCAAAAATTTTTGCAAGCAGTGGAGCAAAATTGAAGAAACGATAGGTCTTGCTTATCTCAAAAGGAAATATCACTTCCTTCGGATATTCTTTTTCCAGCAAGCCAAGAGAGCCAAATGTAGTTGTCCTTATATCATTTATTTTTCCAATGGCTGTATAATTTTTTGCAAAACTTAATGAAAAACCTTTATCTTCCTCACCTACAGAAAAGAAAATTTCCTCTGCAGCCTCAATTTTTTCTTCAGTGATTTCAATTCTTTTTTCCATGGGAATCACTGGATTAAAATTTGTATGAATAACTGCCATCATTTCTGCCCCAAAATTCTGGAGCATTGGAATTGAAAATACTTTGTAATATCCTTCCTCTCTAAGTCTTTTTCTTATTGCAGCCACTGTAGATTGCTTCATCCCAAATTTTTCCGCAAGCTGGCGGTCATTAGCATTTGGAAATTTTGCAATGCCATACAATACCTTTTTTTCATAATTTGTCAAATTCACATAGATAATTGGCAACAAGAATAAAACCTTTTTGAAAATACTATCCAACAATTAAAGCAATCAGAAAAATTATGAGAGTGATGAAGAGTATCTTCCAGAACCATTTTCCCGCTTTTTCTATGTCTTCCTTCCTGATTATGGTTATAATTGTCAAAACAATGAGTAATATTCCAAACAGCGGTCTAAAAGCTATATAAGTCATTCCCCCAACAGCAAGATAGTATATTACTGTAAGATAAGCAAGCACAATAGCAGCTATCGTCAGCATGATGATAAATTTACGGCTGTATATGTCCATTGTATTACCCTCATTTTCTTTCTCTTTTTTATTTTACTTTTTTGTTGCAACAATGGAGAAGTTTCAAATTATGCGGAACAAAAGATATATTGCTGCAAGTAAAAGTACAAGTGTAATTCTAAGTAACCACCATCTCATTCTTTTCTCATCCTTTTTAATAAAAAGAATGATGAAGACAGTGATGATAAAAGCAATTTCGAATAATCTCCATGCTACAATCATTTCTGCTGATACTATGTAGTATATTGCAATGATATAAGCAAGCACAATAGCAGCCACCATTAGAATAAATTTACTGCTGTATATGTTCATTTACTGTTCCTATCCAAAAACTATGTTATTTTTATATTGCTTACGATGAGAGCAAAAAGCCAGCAAACAAATTGCATTTTCATACACTAAACTTTAATTTCCTTTGCTTTTTATTTTCATGAACCTTTACGAGAAAACATATGAACTCGTGAAGCAGATACCTAGAGGCAAGGTTTCCACTTATGGAGCTGTGGCGAGAGCTTTAGGCGATATAATTGCAGCGAGAGCAGTGGGCGTGATGCTGAATCAGAACCCATATAAGGAGGTGCCATGCTATAGGGTGATAAAAAGTGATGGAAGTTTGGGTGGATATGCTACTGGCATAGAAAAGAAAATAAAGTTGCTTAAAAATGATGGCATTGAAATTATCGACGGCAAGATAGATTTAACAAAATATCTTTTTGACGATTTTGAAACAGATTACCCATTGAAAAAATTGAGGCAGGAGCAGGAAGAATTGAGGGAGAAAGTTGTTATAGAAGATGATTTTGAAATGAGTAGTATTGCAGCCATGGATGTTTCTTATACAAAACGCTTTGCCTACGGAGCTTATGTAGAATTTGATGAGGAAGGCAATTTAATAAAGAAAAAGGTGGTGAAAATGAAAATTTTATTTCCTTACATTCCAACTTATTTAGCGTATCGTGAGCTGCCAGTGCTGAATGAGTTGATAAAGGACGAAAAGCCAGGCATTGTTATGCTCGATGGCAATGGCTTGCTTCATCCTCGCCTTTTCGGCATAGCATGTCATTTTGGTGTCGTTAATGACATGGCGACGATAGGAATAGCAAAAAAATTGCTGTGTGGCATGGAGAAAAATGGCCATATTTTTATAGGCAAGAGAAAGGTTGCGAGGCAACTGGGAAAAATTTTTGTTTCGCCAGGCAATAAAATAAGCGTTGATTCAGCACATGAAATAGCAAAAAAATTCATGAAATACAGCATTCCAGAACCAGTAAGGCAGGCACACATGCTGGCGAATGAAATGAGGAGAAAAGATGAAATGGGAAACAAAAGTTGATATTTATCAAATTTTCAGCAGCTTCACAATTCAGAAATAATTTATATTCATATTCATTTAATCACATGATTTGTCCTTTGGATTTTCGATATGGAAGGGAAGAGATAAAAAAAATTTTTAGTGAGGAATCTCGCCTTTCTTACTGGCTTAGAGTAGAAGCTATCTTGGCTAGAGCACACGCTCATGTTGGTAATATTCCTAAAGAAGCTGCTGAGGAGATAGCCGCAAAAGCGAACCTGCAGCATGTAAAGCTTGAAAGAGTTAAAGAAATTGAAGCGGAAATAAGACATGATGTAATGGCAGTGGTTAAGGCTTTGGCTGAGCAATGCGAGCATGGTAAATATGTGCACCTTGGAGCAACATCATATGATATTGTTGATACAGCTAATGCCTTACAAATTATAGATGCACTAAACATAATCGAAAAGGAGATGGTAGAGTTAATCAAAGCTATAGCGAAGCTTGCTGAAGAGCATAAAAATACTATTATGATTGGTCGCACCCATGGACAGCATGCATTACCAATAACCTTTGGCCTGAAAATGGCTGTTTATGCCAAAGAAATACTCCGTCATTATAAGCGACTGCAGCAAATAAAGGAAGAGATAGCAGTAGGTAAAATGTCCGGAGCAGTTGGCACCGGAGCAGCTTTTGGCGAGAAATTTTTCGAAATACAGGATTTTGTTATGAAAGAACTGGGCTTGAAAGCAGAATTGCCCGCAACGCAAATTGTTGGAAGAGATCGCTATATTGTTTTGCTATCTTTTCTTGCAAATGTTGCAACATCTTTAGAAAAATTTGCAACTGAGATAAGAAATCTGCAGAGAAATGAAATTGCGGAGGTGGAGGAATATTTTGAGAGAAAGCAAGTTGGCTCTTCGACTATGCCTCATAAAAGAAATCCAATAACATGCGAGCAGATTTGTGGGCTGGCAAGAGTAGTAAGAAGCAATTTATTGCCCGCATGGGAAAATGCAATTCAATGGCACGAGCGCGACTTATGCAACTCTTCAGCAGAGCGTTTCATAATTCCACATGCTTTAATCTTAACAGAC
>JAJRYN010000153.1 GCA_024275755.1 archaeon
ATCTTCTTTAATTTCATGTAGGTATATGTTGAAATCAATTTAATAATTTTTGTTAAGAGATTGGAAAAATGTAAAATTATCGGAAAAATAATTATATCTGAACTATTTTCTTCCATGGAAAAACTTTCCAGAGACATCTTCTTGCTGGGCATCATAAGCTTCTTCGCTGATGCAAGCAGCGAAATTATCATGCCCGTTTTACCATTTTTCATTGCTGCCATCGGAGGCGGGGGAGTAGCACTGGGTATAATAGCTGGGTTGGGTGACGGAATAGCAAGTATATCAAAAATTTTTTCAGGCAGTTTATCCGATAAAGTTGGCAAAAGGAAAATTTTTATTGCTTCTGGCTACAGTTTATCCGCTATCTCCAAACTATTTTTCCCTTTATCCACTCAGTGGTGGCATCTTGCCTTCTTAAGAAGTGTTGAAAGAATTGGAAAGGGAATTAGAGGAGCCCCCAGGGATGCACTAATTGGCGATCTTTACAAAAAAAGGAGAGGAGAGGCATATGGTATTCATCGTGCTCTAGACACTGCTGGAGCAATTGTTGGGAGCTTTCTGGCTTTCCTTTTATTCTGGCTTTTTAAGGTAGAAATAAGAACAATGTTGATTATCGCTGCTTTAATCGCATTTTTTGCCATCCCCCCAATAATTTTTGTTAGGGAAATTTCTGTAAGAAAGAAAGAGGAAAAGGGCGAAATTTCTCCTGAATTGAAAAAATTTACGTTGGTTGCCACACTATTTTCAATGGGGAATTTTAGCTATATGTTCCTGCTGTGGAGAATTGGAGGGAATTTTTCATATGAGAATATCTCATATGCAATACTGGTATATGCCTTTTTCAATATAATATATGCCACAACTGCCCCCTATTTCGGTAAACTATCAGATAAAATCGGGAGGAAAATAGTCATTTTCTTTGGTTACATTGCCTTTACTTTTGTATGCTTTGGCTTTATCCTTTTGCCAACCTTCTCTTATCTGCCCTTTTATCTGCTGGTCATTCTTTTATTTATGATATATGGGCTATTCTTTGCTCTTATCGAAGGAAATCAAAAAGCTTTTGTCTCGGATTTAAGCAAATATAAAGGTACTGCTCAGGGAATCTTTCAGGCTTCAACTGGCTTGGCGGCAATTCCAGCTAACTTAATAGCTGGCTTTCTATGGGATATAATGCCAGAGCTAACATTTCTATATGGAGCCATTCTTTCATTGCTTGCCGCCATCTTGCTTTCTTCACTCGAGATTGAAAAAAGTTAAAAAGCACGCCGCTTTTAACCATAAGGGCGGGTCACCTAGAGGCCGGGTGGCGGACTGCAGATCCGCATACGCGGGTTCAAATTGCAACTTGTCGAACAAGTTGCTTGGAAATCCCGCCCCGCCCTTAATTTTTTAATAATTAGCATAAAAAAGAGGAGGGGGAGGAATGTAAGCTGCCTGTGCCCACCTTAGGACTCTTTATATACAGGCATTCTTGAAAATAATCTCTTTTAGGATATATAAATGGGCAGAGGGGTCAAATTAATTTATAAACTTTTCGGTGATTTTTAGCTTATCCGAATATGAATCCCATTCCCTCGCTAGCTTTTTCTTCATCGGCAATAAATTTTTCATTCACTTTCTCTTTTTCTTCTCCTTCAAGCAACCTTGCTTTATCCTCCAAAATTTCCTCCGCCTTCTTTATTGCCTCCTCGTCACCTTCAATTTTTAAAAATACGCTATCTCCCTCAATGCCCAATGACTTTGCATCCCTTGTCCATATACTCTGCCTGCTTACCAGATCATCTTTTTTTACTTCCTCCACAATGCTCTCATCTTCCTTTTTTATCTCAAATATTGCATATGCCATAATGGGAATATACTTTTTACTTAAAGATATTTTCCCGCGAATTCTCGTATTCATCAATGAAAGCATTTCCTTCTTCGTCATAATCATTTGTTATTTCATTTTCATTATATTCTTCTTCTCTTTTTCTGCCTCTCCTCTTTCCCACTGCCGCACCGATTCCCATACCAGCTACAAAACATATGCCTGCAACAACAGGCCAGTATATCTTTATGGAGTTGCCTTCCATATTGCCAGCATTGCTTCCTTCATTTATAACAACATTTTTCTGCAGCTTGCCTCCTTTGTATCCTTTTGCCAGGCAAAGCATGTTTGCAATCATATATGCATACTTGTAATAAGTTAAAGCATTAACTTCATCTTGTTTTTCAAAACTGCGCCCAAACTCAGCATAGCTGACAGCTAAAATCGGTTCTATACTCATATTTCTTGCTTTTTCTACTGCAAAACTTGCCATCTGGCTGGTTCTATTTATTTTATCATATATTGCTTCATTTCCTATCCCTATCATTTCTATGGCAAGATTTGAATTTGCTATCGATTCTAGGGAATTAAAAAGGCTTGCAGCTGGATAACTATCTTTTTGTTCATATGCCTTTTGAAGTAAATCATTTGCCTTATTTACAAATTGCTTGGAATAGCCTGTTTCCTCTGATAAAATGTTGGCATATGAGAAAATACTTTGTGCATACTCATAATACTTTTCAGCTATTGCCTTGACCCAGCTTTCATTAACGGCATAGCTCTCATTAAATTTCTTTCCAAGATTAAGCCACCAGTAAACTGTATTGCTTCTCTCCATAGCATAGGCAAGATAATAAATATAATCCAGATTTCTCTGGCTACTTTTATTCACATATTCTTTTGCATCTAAAGCTCTTTGCTGGGCAGCGCCTACACACTGCAGGCTCACAAGACCATTTATTTTTGCATTTGCGGCTTCCTTCATTGCATCGTCAACAGCTGCAGAAACATTTTCATATATTTGCTGTATGTTTGTACCATTATAATACTGGCATGCATATGTAACAAACAATGAGTTAATTTTCGATTGAAATGCTTTACTTATGCTGTAGTAATAGAATGCATTTTTGTATGCAATCTCAGCATCATTCAAAGCCTTTTCAGCATCGTCTAGACTATTTGAAACTATGGCGCGAGGATTATAAAGCCAGTTTCCAACAGGGATATTTGAATCTTTGAACATGCTTTTAGCTTTTGAATAACTTTCATTTGCTTCCTGCAAAATTTCACCGGCGAGAGGCTGCATTATCTCCTTATAATATTCTGCTGTTATTATTGCTTTTTCAGATTTTTCTTCTTTAAAGCTGTAGTTAGTGAAATATGCTAATGCATCATTTATATCCTCAACCTCCTTAACAATCAAACCATATTTATTATAAAGCTCCTCAGAAACATTAATGGGGACTTTATGATATAGGGTAACCCAGCCAACCTTTTCCTCAACAACTTTATATTCTATATTCTGCCCTTTTGGAATCAAAAAGTATTTCATTCCTACCTCGCCAGCGGCCTCTCCTTTCTCCAATATCCCGCCAACTGGCCCGACGCTGCCATCTGGATTTATCATTCCGGTCATTATTACACCGTCATTTACTGATAAATCCTCCAGCAAGCAGATAGCAGCTACAGTCATTGTAGCTCCTGCAGATGGACCTCCAACGATGGGTGAATCAGATTTAACTTGGAAAAGAAAATCGTATTTGCTAACATCCTTGCCAGCGAGCATGCCTGCAACGTCAACAGCGAGCCTGGCGGAGCCCTGCATATCGAGTTGTGTAAGTGGGGATGTTATGACAAAAACATTGCCGGAGCCATTCATCATTGTAACGTTTATTTCAGTAAGCACTCCAAAATAGCTCCCATTTTCGCTTTGAGCTACGGCAGGCGCATATAATGTTATACTTCTGTAATGCACCTCTCTTTCCCATTCATGAACTGGAATGGCTGTAGCAAGGGGCAACAATAACAGCAGAGCAAAAACAATTAGCTTTTTCATGTAATATGGAAGTGTTACATAATTTAAACTTTATTGTGCATTTTTCGAATAATTTAGAACAACAATAAAAATGAGGAGAAAATGTTAAAATTTTATTTTACAAATTCACATTATCTTTCTTTTTTTTCCATAGTGGGGGCATATATGCACTATAACATAACCAATTTCTGGCAGCTTTCTCTGCAGTTCTTCAGCTATCCTTTCGGATAGTTTATCAGCTTCTTCTACACTCATTTTGCTATCTACAGTAATATGCATGTCCAGATGAATCTTGTTCTCGCCAATATATGTGGCAACCATATCATGCACCCCTTTAACCTCATCAAATTCCAGGGAGATTTCTTCCACCTTATGATAGAATTCATCTGGCGGAGACATGCCGAGCAAAAACTTTGTGTTTTGTTTTACGAGTTTAGCAGAATTATAAAAAATCATTAAAGCAATTAAGATAGAAACGATGCCATCGAATATTTTGTAGCCGATACTGATAAGCAAAATACCTGCTATTGCTGCAACTGTGGAAAGAGAATCATTTAAGCTTTCAATAAATAGAGTTTTGTCCAGTATGCCAGATTTTCTCGATAAAATATAGGAAGCCATTACAAGCAACACAAGAACAGCAATTTCAATCATAATAACAAGCTGTGTGTTAAAATGTTCTTCTGCAGGCGATAAGACTCTATAAATTCCTTCCTTGAACAACTCAAAAGAAATAACAGTGATAAAAGAAACTGCAGCAACAAGTGATGCCACATTTCGCACCATTTCATGCCCGAAAGGATGTGAAGCATCAGGCGGTTTTTTTGATATAATGCCAGAATACATAAGAAGAAAAATTATTACAATATCTGAAATAGTATGCATGGCATCAGCCAGCAATATGAGATAGCCAGAGATAAAATAACCATATAGCTTCATGAAGACAGTTATGATGTATATCGCCAGAATTTTCCACATTTCTGAAAAAGATTTGAGAGAGTTAATATATCTTTCGTAATTCAGCTTTTTCCAAACCATTTCATGACGGTATAATAGCGCTGCAAAATGGTTGCTATGCCAGCTACAATAAAATAAAACATGACCCATTCTATGAAATAAAAGCCATATATTTTTTCAATCACAAAAAACTGGATTATGCAGGCAAGGAATAAAATCACTATTCTATCAGCCCTCCCAAGTATGCCAAAATACACTCTTTTATAACCAATAGCTTGAGCCTGTGTGCCCAGATAGCTTACCAGCAGCATTGCGGCCATCGCTGCCAAACCAACCACTTTATCAACCCATGGTGATGCAACTATCCCACCCATAATGAAAACATCTGAGAATCTATCTATGGCATGGTCGATAAAATCTCCTTTTTTGTTTGCTTTTCCTCTCATTCTGGCTATTTTGCCGTCGAGGGCATCAAAGAGTCCGTTCAATAAAATGAAAATAGAGACAGGCAGCAAAAGCCATTTTTTCTCAAATGAAAAAAATGCTGCTATACCTGCCATAACCGCGAATATTAAAGAGAAGTATGTAAGAATATTTGCTTCCATACCTATTTTCTTTGCCATGGGCTCTAGGATTTTATCTGCCTTTTGCCTATATTTATCAAGCATTTTCCATCAACCACTCACTCCAATCAATTTTTCCATATGATGGAGGAGGTATTTTTTTGATAATTTCTTCAACTTCTTCAGTTACTTTTTCGATACTTTTCGCTGTTGTATCTATTTCCCATATTTTCTCATGTTTTTCCAAAGCCCTCTCTAATATGATATCCAAAGCTTCAGCCTCCAGATTTTCCTTTATCTTTCTTTCATCCCAGTTTTTGGCAATAAGCCTTTTCTTTAATTCTTCTGGATGACATCGCAGCAATATTACCCCATCTACGCTAAGCAAATGGCTTAAATGCCCTTCTATTATTAGCACATCCTTCTCTTTTATCTTTTTGATATATTCATCCATCGCCTCCTCATCAACTATTTTGCTTTTCCTCCTCTCATCATATCCAATTACGAATTCATCTGCGATTTTTTCTAAACGAAGTACTTCATAACCCTTTTTTTCAAGCAATTCAGCAACTTTTGATTTGCCGACACCTGGCGTTCCAGTCAAAGCTATTTTCATATTTTTATCAACTCTATAAATTCATATGGATCTCTGCCTTCATAAAAGCAGTAATGTATTTTCCTGTAATTCTTCTTGAATTCTACCACATCTTTCCTAACTTTTGATGGTTCCTTTCTGTCAATCAAAATGCGTTTAAAGAATTTTGCCACTTCTTCCATCTCTCCCTCTTTCATGCCTAAGCGAGTTAATTCTTGCACCCCCAACCTTATTCCTGAAGGGCGTAAGGGATGTTCATCTCCTGGCACCATGTTCATATTCGCTATTATACCTCCTTCTTCAAGCAGTTCAGCCGCTTCTCTTCCTTTTTCCTTTCCCACCCTAAATAGCACTTGGTGCGACTCTGTAAACCCATAATCTTTGCCAAGGACATCGAAGCCAAGATTATACAAAGCTTCTGCAAGTCTTTTGGCATTTTTCACAATCTGCTCAGCATATTCTTTTCCAAATTGAAGATGCTCTGCAAATGCTATGGCTTTAGCTGCTACATGATGAAGATGGTATGAGGAAGTAACACCAGGAAAAACAGCCCAGTCAAGATATTTCATTTCCTTCTCCTCCTCTTTCGTTTTATCTGCAAGAATTACCCCTCCTTGAGGCCCAGGCAATGTTTTATGGGTTGAGCCAGTCATAACATCTGCTCCTTCCTTCAATGGCTGCTGGAATTTTCCACCCGCTATCAAACCGAGGACATGAGCAGCATCATATATCACTTTAGCCCCAACCTCGTGAGCAACTTCCGCCAATTCCTTCAAAGGTGAAGGAAAGAGAAAAACACTCTGCCCAAACAAAGCAAGCTTTGGCTCAACTTGCCGAATAAGCTTTATTGCTCCATCAACATCAATATTCATTTTTTCTTCATCGAATGGATAGATGTGGAGATTAAGCCCGCGCAATCCCGCAGCCCCCCATTTGCCGAAAGATATGTGGGCACCATCTGCTGTGTCAAGCACAGTAACATTGTCTCCTGGCGAGGCAAACGCCTTGAATATTGCCATATTGGCAACGGTGCCAGAGGTAGGGCGAACATCGGCATATTTGCAATCAAAGAGTTTTTTGGCAAGTTCTATAGCTTTGCTTTCAACCTCATCAAAATATTTGCATCCCTGGTAATATCTGTTGCTAGGAGTGCCCTCAGCATATCTTCCGTGAAAATCAGTTACAAGCATTTCTTGACAAAGAGGCGAAAGAATATTTTCTGAAGCTATCATTGGTAGGCATTCGCCAAAAAATTCATTGTTTTTTCTTGCCATCTCCCTCACAAACAGAGCTTCTTTAAGCCACTCCATGAAAGGAAATGAGAAGGAAAATAAAAAGGTAGTGGAAAACCTCTATAGATGGGTACATGAAATCTTTTGCAAGTTAGTTAAAAGTTAAGAATAAATACATTTATTTCATCTGAAGCGACGTTTTCCTTATCATCATATGCGGTAACTTTTATTTCATGTTCGCCAAAAGAAAATTCATCCCATGTCCATTCATAAGGTGCAATGCTATCGTTATACTTCAAATTGCCATCGGTATAAAACTCAACCTTTTCTATTCCCTCTAAATCAAAAGCATCAACCTTTATGGTTATCTTTCCTATTATTGTTGGTATCGAAGATGGAGCAATCTCCCTATCAAATACATAAATGTAATTTTCAGGTCTTTTTATACAAATAAAAGGCTTTCCTTCCGCCTTGTTTTGAGTCAATTTTACTATAGTTTCATAAGTTTCAAATTCTGGAGCCAAACTATCATACGTCCTTGATATTCCGTAAGATAGAATTTCTGCATCATTACCCATCCACCCTCCATGGACAGGGTAAATAAAATTTATACCTTTTTTGGCAAAGAAAATATCAGCTATCTTTAAAAATTCCCTTTGCTCTTCCTTGCTTAAATATTGGCTAAATACTCCTAAAGGTGTATGAGTTGTAGATGCCCAGTCTATAAATGCAAAAAATGGAATATCTCCAAATTTTTCTCTTACAATGCTTATTCTTTCATCCCATTTTGTTTCATTCATTTTCATTTCATAAACTTCTGTTGAAGAGGGCGATGCTGTTATAAAATCTAATGAGGGCTTTTCATATGGATAAATGGCACATGCAGACCAAGTTCCAACATAAATGTATTTTCCTTTTGATTCTCCATATCCATGAATTTCATCAACTATTTTGCAAGCTGCTTCATATGATTCTTTTACTGCTGGATGATATATATCTCCAGTAATTTTGTAAAGCATATTTGCTTGAGCAAAAAGCATGTCAATCCATATTGCATCTACTCCACAATCAATCTGTTTATAAGCCCAGCTTAAAAGTAATTCCTGAAAATCTTCATTGGTTATATCTGGAAAGTATGCATTAACTTTTCTGTAATCATAATCTTCCAGTGTTGAATTTGGATCTACCCATAGATGCCATTTTGCAAATTCGTATTGAAATTCTTCTTTTGTCATATTTATTCCCCATTTTTGGGGATTTAAAGCCATAGCCCATGTTTCATTTGTTCCAAAAAATTCTTTTGTTATAGGATTCCATGTAAGTCTTGTTATTATTTGAGATGGAACTGCACCACAAAAAATCACGCTTGGCATCTTTTCCTTTATCCTTTTTATTGCATTTTCTAAATGCTTATATGTGTATCCTCTTCTTACACAATTTTCAACATAATTTGAAGGAAAATCTGGGGGTAAAGTCATATTTGCATCATCGGGACAAGGGCTCCAGCGCCACCATCCTCTGAATATGAAATCTGTTTTTGTTTCATTCAGTATGCTTATGACATCGTCTATACTCCTGTTAAAATTAATCCAATCAGTTACTCTTTCATATAAACAAGCAACTTTTATTTCTGGGAAAATAGGCTTATAAATATTTTGTGATGACGTGGAAATAATACTATACCCGGATGTAGTCAATAAAAAGGGAGTTATTAATAGTGCAACCAACTTTTTCATAAATCAAAAATTAATGCCAATTTATATTAATTTACCGAATTTATTCCCAAATTTATACCAAATTTAACCCTATTAAACATTGAGTATTGCAACATTTACTTTATCTTCTGCTTCATTGCCATCTCCATATGCAATAACTTTTATTTCATGCCATCCTATGACAAATTCATTCCATTGCCATTGATATGGTGGGCTTTCATCTATGAATTTTAAACCATTATCTACATAAAACTCAACTTTATTTACCTGTGGATAAATTGCAGTTTCAATTGTTATTTTTCCTATGATTAGTGGAATATCAAAATCCATTATGTATCTATCCATAACATATATGCCATTTCCTGGCTTTGTTATTTTAACATATAAACTTTCATTTCCTTTCATAAATTCATTTGCCAATTGCCTTACAACTTCCCATCTATCATTGCCTTCATCATCATACCTATCTTTGCTCAGCCATTCTGTATAGCCAGCTGGATTATCCCATGGATACCAGAAAATACCATCAAGCTTATTTCTCTCAAAAACTTTTCTGCCAAATTCGAGCATTTCTATGGCAGAAGGCATTCTATAAGCTGTGCCTTCTATTCCAAAAGACTGAATTGCAAAGAAAAGCTTCATATGCAATCCTTTGCTATGTATCAAATCATAATCAGCATCTATTCTTTTTAGAGCATCTTCCTCGCTTCCTTCAGCTCCTCCAAAACAATGAAGCCATATTCCTGCTATATCTGCAATTCCATTTTCTATCCTCGTGTTAGGATTGTTATCAAAGCATGATAGGCATCCAAAAGCAACAAAAAGCTTAACATGAGGAGCAACGCTTTTAAGCTTTGAATAAAGCATTTTTATTTGCTCTGTAGTAAATGGATTTCCATTATTCCAAAATGGCTCATGAGACATAAGTACAGTTAGCAAAGCTTCTCCGCCATTGCTAACATATTCTTCTGCAAATTGCATTACTTCTATACCTTCAGAAATATCCCAATCGGAGCCAGTCCATTTCCAAGGTGTGTATTGATGACCATGACCTAGAGGCCATATTATGAGTTTCATTTTATTTTTCTCCGCTTCTTCCAAAGCTTCTTGCCATTGCTGAACATTGCATTCTAAGGCAAGCGATGCAAAATTTCCTCCTAAATAATTTTTAAGGAAGGAAAAATCGCTTGGCTGAATGGTATCTACTCCATAATACATGCATCGAGGAAATTCAAATGCTCCAATATCATATTCATTTTGTCTAGGGCGCAAATTTCCATCAAAATCAAAAGATGGTGCTTCTATAGCTGAGCCATTGTCGATAGCGGGAGAGCCAGCTTGCAAATGAAAGTCCCCAGCAGAAGCATTTATAAACAATGGATTTCCTTCAACATAATCCTCTCCATAATACTCGCTATAACCATAAATTAAATTATGATCCATAACAAAATTTTTTAAATTTCCATCAATTTCAATCTGGCTTCCGCTATTTCCGCTACATATATTATTTCTTATGATAATATTTTCTGCATCTGGATTTTCATGATATATGCCGACTCCCCATCCGCCATTGCCATTATTGCAGAAATTGTTGTTTATTATAGTTATATTTCTCATTGGATGCTTATATCCATAATCCCATCCCCCAATTTCCATTCCTGCCCATTCGTTGTGATATGCAATATTGTTATAGACTTTCACATTTTCTAACAATCCTCCTCTTTCAGATGCAACAGCAAAACCACTTGTGCAGTTGTAAACGATATTTCCAAAAACTTCTATGTTATAAGTATGCTTATCCCATGCATCTACATATATGCCAAGTCTATTCAAATCATGAACAATATTCCCATAAACTTTTCCATTTGATGAGCCATCTTTTGCATCTATTCCTTCCCCGCCCAAGGTGCCAGCTCCACCATGATGAACATGATTGTACTTTACTTCAAAATTGCTTGTTGTTGCTATTGTTATGCATTCCTGCTCACCATCATTGCAAGCAAGCTCCACCTCATTATTGCTTACGATTATATTGCTACTTTCCCATATTCCTATGCCAGAAGAAGTCGTATTGTAAATGGAGTTATTTTCAATGATAATGTGGCTAGAATTATAAACTAAAATTCCAGCATTGTTGTCGTATGGCCCAACATTTCTTATCTTTAAGTCGATGATACGAATATAACTTTTATTGGATATATGGAGTAAACCAACTAAATCATCAGGCAATGTAACGTTGCTACCATCTATTGTTACTTCATCGCCAGGATAGGCAATATATGAAATATAAGCTCCTTTTACCCCAGAATTTTTTGGAATAACTCTTTCCTTAT
Source organism: archaeon (assembly GCA_024275755.1). Classification (GTDB taxonomy): domain Archaea; phylum Thermoplasmatota; class E2; order UBA202; family JdFR-43; genus JdFR-43. The sequence goes on from JAJRYN010000153.1 coordinate 11,241, forward strand.
ATGTTCCCTCTTTAATATAAACTGTATCTCCTGCCTTTAAAGTGTTTGCGGCTTTACTAATTGTTTTCCATGGTAAATCTTCTGTGCCAGGATTGCTGTCATTTGCTAATGGATGATTTTGGTCAACATAATATATGTTGCCTACCTTATCCAGCATATTTGCTTTTAAATGAATTGGAGAAATTAAAGAAAAAGCAATACATGCAATAACAAATAGCTTCTTCATCAAGAAAAAATGAAGTTGCATATTTTATTTTTACTGAAGTAAATTTGGACAGCATTGTTAGGCATTATCATCTTATCAATGATATTCTCATACAAATCGCAGTTGATGGACATGAATATTTAAATTCAGTCGTATTTTGAATTGGAGTTGGTGCTATGCTGCGATTAACTTCTTCAAATCCTATCTTCTCAAAAAAACCTTTTGCAGTTGTAGTTAGAAGATAAATCTCCTTTACTCCTTTTTCCTTAGCATATTCTATTATTTTATGGCATAGAGCTTTTCCGTATCCTTTCTTTCTAAATGAATCTATTATAACCAATGAACGAAGTAAACCATAATCTCCATATATTTCAATTCCACCTATACCAATGGGTTTATTTTTTATATGCCCTATAAAAAAACAGTTTACTTTTGAAGCAACATCCTTGTAAGGTAGATTATTTTCTTTAAGAATATCTTCTATAAATGGAATATCTTCTTTATTGGCTTCTCTTATCTCCATTTCTTCACCTTTGTGTATTTAGCAATCCCATTATCTTCATGTGAGATCTCATCATCTAATATTTAATATCCATACATTTATCTCATCTGATGCATTTTTTCCATTGTCATACGCTATTACTTTTATTGTATATGCCCCTATAGCCTTTTCATCCCATGTCCATTGATACGGCTTTTCATAATCTGTAAATTTGAGTTCATCATTTACATAAAATTCCGCTCTGTTTCCATTCGTTTCTGCTTCGATTGTTATTTTTCCTATTATGATTGCCCTATTGCCTCCAATAGGCATTATTTCTCTGTCCATAAAGTAAAGACTCCCTTCTTCAGGCTTTGTTATGGCAACATATAACTTGCTTTCATTCATTGAATAAAGCAAAGTTGCTTGAGTATAAAGCCTAAAGCTTATTATGCTTTCATTTCCTTCCTTGTCAACATCAACATTTCTCCATCCATCCATGAAATTAAGTAGCCTTGCTTCTGTTACATCTCCTCTTATCCTAACCTCTATATTTTGAGGTATGGGAACAGCGTTCTTCCATTTTATTCCATTGAAATTCAGAATGCGGAGCATTTTCTTGCCATCTTTTTCGTAAGGAATTGCAATAGTTTTTCCTTCGATGCTGAAAGGCAAAGAAATGTTTGCCTTTTCAATCATTTTTAGAAATTCATTTCTCATTTCCTCTGTCTCTTTTTCATAGCTAAAATTGCTCCATGGTTGCGCCGCCCAATAATAATATCTGCACAAAGGAGTTATTGTGAAAACTGCTTTTCCCTTGCCATATTTATTTTCATATATAACGCCATCTTTTGCTTCATTGTAATTAACACCAAAAACATCACTGAGAAGAAAATCATTTCGCTTTGCTCCATATTTTGTATATAATGAGGTTTCATTTATTACAACAATTTTTCCTCCGCTGGCAACATACTCCCTTATTTTCTCAGCCTCATTTTCATCCATGCATGCAAAATCTGGCATTATAACCAAATCATATCTGGATAAGTTGTCCAAATCTCTTTCAGTTATCACTTCAAATGGTATATTTGACTCAATAAGCATCATTAATGCTCCTTTAATAGCATCATGATATGCATATCCTTCCCAGCTTCCCCTATCCAGATAATCTAAAGTGTATCTAGAAAAAACAATAGCCACATTTGCGCTAGTATTCCATCCATAGAAATATTCATCATAATTGCTAAGCCATTCAAAGAAATCTCTCATAAACTCTTCATCAACTATGCCTGCCATTCCTATGTTGCCGGAAGTGTAGTAGTTGAATCCCATTGTTATAACTAAAGAAGCATGAAAGCGAGCTAAATCTACTTTGCCATGTTTAACATAAGATAAAAGCCACATTGCGTTTTTTCCAGCTTTTAAATCAAAATCATGCCATAGTTTTAATGTAGCTAACATATGGAGCCATTTGTAATACTGGCATTCATAAAATGGCCCACTATATTCATGAGCTATTGCATCGCAAACATAGGGCATTCTTGTGATATCAGAGGCAACCTGAGTTGTATGAACGCTTCCATCAGAAGAAGTTTCAATAATAAGCTTGCAATCTGGATTTACATCCTTTATTGCATTATAGAAATCCCTCACAAAATCCAAAATTTGTTTATAACGCCATTCAACAAATTTTAGCCATGTTTCATTGCTCCAATCTGGTTGCAAAGGCGGAGCTGGTAAAATTAAGCCAGTATCATTATAAAAATCACTTCTACTTGCTTCATCAACTGTAGCCCATTGATTCTGCCAGCCATCGCCGAATTCAAAGCATAAATGAGGAACATCAAACCATATAGCATCTACACCAGTAGAAGCAATTTCTTTTGCAATATTCATTATAATTTGGCGGTACTCTCTATTACTGGGGCTAAGCCATGTATCCTCGCTTGTCTCATCAACCCAGAAAGGCATTCCAGGCATTGAACCATAAAAGACAGCTTTTCTTCCATCTATACCAACCTGAAGCCATTCTGGGTGGTCTGTATATGTACTATTTTTTCCATCATCATCTTTTCCATCTTTGTTCATGTCACTTTCTGGTGTGCCCATCTCAAGCGGCCCAATATAAACCATGTATTTTATTCCGGGGTAATGAGAATGAACATATTCAACACGTTGTTTAAATTCATTTAAGCTTTCATTAAAATGTAATATGCGTCCTTGATAAGTATCGCTAAAATCAGCCCAGTCTAAAATAACATTTACTTCATTATTCACAGCCCTAGCTGTCCCTTCTTCCCATGATAAATTATAGCCATAAGGCGTGGAAATTCTGGCATGACTAAGCCAGTTATCTTGCTCTTCATTAGGCAACATAAAAAAGCTGCTGCATAAAAGCAGCAACGCCACCAATATTACCTTCATGTTTCATCATCATTCCCGCATTCATAAATCTTATGATAAGATGGCTGAAAATGAAGAGATTGCCTCACCATCTCTATCAATTATGAAGGAAAAAACAAAGGCTCCCAAAAATGCATTTGGCATTGTGGCTATTTGGTTGGATTTCTGGTATATCCTGGCATTAATAATATGGACAACCCATTCGGGTTGTTTTAACAGCCTATTCCATTATAAAAACAGCTGCTGCTATCACAGTTGTCCATAACCCTTCTTTACCTCTTGCCGTTTGCGTAATGCTTGTTGTCTTAACAATTTTTCCGCTCATCCTGAAAACTTGCTTTTTCTCATCCCATGCTTTGTCAGCATCAAATTCTATTCCCAAAGTTGTTGCAAGCATCGTTGCTGCTAAATCTTCGGCATAATCACCTGCCTTCTTCGCAGATTCTCCAAAGCTGTGATATTCAGAAAGGTAACCATAAAAACTTCTATCTTTAGGCAAAGCAAGGCCGACAGAAGCAGATATAAGGCGATTTGCCTCATTTGTTGAATTTTGAGAGAGGACAACAAATGTAATCTGTCCAGGCCTCAGCATTTTTATTCCTTCTTTTGCAGAGATAATTTCACAATTTGGGGGTATAATACTGGATACATTAACCAAATTGCAGTGCTGTATACCTGCATTTCTCAGAGCAAGTTCAAATGACTGCAATTTATCTTTATGTCTGCCAACACCTTTTGTAAGGAACAATTTCGTTGGAATCAAAGTCATGAATGGAATAAAAGAAAAGGGTATTAAAGTTTGTTGACAAGTTGAGCAGCAACGCCTATCTTTATCTTATATTTTCCTCTATAATTTGTAAAATATCCACAACATCACCATATTCCTTCAGATGACTGTAGCAATGAGGAGATGCAGTTACAACAGTTGCCTCTTTTTGCTTTACCTCCTTTAGCAAATACTGAGCTAATTCTCTTGCTTCATCTGGAAATGCTATTCTGAATTCAATTTCTCCTCCACATTGTCTCGCCATCTTCCTGTTTTCATTAAATTCAATGAGGTTGCCAATCTTTTTTATTATCTGACGAGGCTCTTCATATATGCCAAGATATCTTCCAAGAAAAGCAGAATCATGATAAATATAATTTTTATCATTTCTTTTGAACTCGACACCTAGAGAAAGAACAAATTGGCTTATATGAAGGGGTGAAAACTCGGATAAAGCAAGCATTCCATTTGGACAAGCCATCACAAGCTTTTCAATTTTTCTTTCTTCAAGTTTCCTCTTAATTTTGTCCTCGGTTTTTCTGCCAATTTTTTCTATTGGATATCCGCAACATCCTCCAATGATTGTGACATCAATGCCAAGTTTATCGAAAAGGGAAATGACCACATCTTTCATCTCCTTATTTGTCAGGCAGCCCATAAAAAATACTATGTCCCCGCCTTTTTTGGAAAAATTTTCCTCGCCAAAGATATTTCCTTCCTCTTTGAAATTATGAAGCAATTTTTCATGTTCAGGAAGTATAAGCTGTAAATCATATCTTGCCGCTTTTATTACATCTGCAATTTTTATTAATGATGGACAATCTTCTTCACATCTCCTGCACAAAGTGCATTTCTGGATAGCTCCAACAACTTCCATATCTTCCTCTAGCTCTCCTGTTAAAAGACCATATGAAATCATTACTTTGCCTTTTGGAAAATCACTCTCTTTGTGGCAGAATTCATAGGCATAATATGATTTTTTGCAGAAGCCGCACCCCGTGCAACTCAAAATTTCATCATGATATTCCTCAAGCATGGAAGTATATGAAAAAATCATTTAAGTATTTGATGAACAATGAAAGGCAATAGAAAAATTTTCTTTCATTTATATCTTAAGTATGCTATAATTCCTTTTTTCCATTGCATCATCTTGCCAGGGTTCATTATATTTTTGGGATCTATTGCTTTCTTTATTTTTTCCATTGTGGCAATATCGCCATTTATCCATGGTGCCTTTGTTATGCCTATGCCATGTTCACCACTTGCTATTCCTCCCAGCTCATAAACAACTTTATAAATTTCATCTACCGCCTGCTCTGCTTTTTTCCAATTTTTTTCATCATTTGGATTGATTAAAACCTTCGTATGCAAATTTCCATCTCCTGCATGACCATATGTGCCAACTATAATGCCGTATTTTCTGGCTATATTCTGAAATTCTTTTATAGCATAAGGTATCTTTGAAATTGGAACGCTCATGTCATCGGCCAAGCTAACAGAAACCATATCCTCGCCATATCTTGATAAAGAAGGCAAAACACCTTTCCTACCTTTCCATAATTCAGCCATTCTTTCCTCATCATCTGTAAATTCTATTTTGTCTGCTTTTTCTTCCAAAATTTTTGCAATTTTTTTTATTCCTTCTTTTACTTCCATAGCTTTTCCATCCACTTCTATAAGTAGCAGAGCTTCGGCATCTGGTAAGTCAATATCCATAGCTTTTTTTACTGCTTCAATGCACACCTTATCCATTATTTCTAAAGCAGAGGGAAGCATTCCACCTGCTATTATTGCTGCAACACCCTCTCCTGCCTTAACAACATCATTGAAGGAAGCTAAAGCAACGGCTCTCTTCTCTGGCAAAGGGGAAATGCGGAGTGTGGCTTCTGTTATTATGCCCAGTGTGCCTTCAGAGCCAACAATAAGCCGTTCAATCTGATAGCCAGATGAGTTTTTCAGTGTTCTGCTTCCAAATCTTACTTTGCCATATGGAAAAACAATTTCCATGCCAAGAACATAATCTCGTGTAGCTCCATATTTTATTGCCCTCATGCCAGAAGCATTTACAGCTATCATGCCTCCTATGGTGCACACGTCCCCGCTTCCAGGCGTGGGGGGAAAGAAAAAGCCGTGTTCTGCTAGTCTTTCATTCAACTTTGCATATATAACACCAGGCTCAACAATACAATATAAATCTTCAATCCTTATCTCCTTGATTTTATTCATTCCAGTCATATCAAGCAAAATGCCGCCATAAATAGGTACAGCCTGTCCGCATAAGGCGGTGCCCGCTCCTCTTGCAACAATTGGCACACTATACTCATTTGCCAATTTTACAATTTCCTCCACTTCTTTGCTACTCTTCGGCTTTACAACAATGCTTGGCATAGCATGATGAATGGAGGCATCAAAACCATATGCATATAAATCAGCTTTGCTGGTAAAAATTCTATTTTTGCTTACAATTTCATAAAGCTTGTCAATAATAGTCTGTTCCATAATGGAAAAGCACAAACTATTTATTTTTTTGTTGCTAAGATAAGTAGAAATGTAGAATGCGCATGACATAGGCGTGATGTTAATAGCGCTGGGAATATTTAGAATGCTTTTTTACATACCATTACTTGTGCTGCTGTTGATCCCAGATGTGCTCCTAGTCATCATAGATAGGCTTCTTCTAACCAGATTTTGCCTAGCCAGAAATAAATTCACAATCGTTATATATTCATTTTTCATATAGAGTTATGAAAGTGTATTTGTGTGGAGAAAAGGGCTGTTGCCCCTATGTGGAAGTGAAAGGCAACGAAGTAATAATAGGCGAAGAAGGAAACATGTGTAAGCTAACGATAGAGCAGTTTAATGCATTGAAAGAAAAAATAGTGAACGGAGAGCTATAATCTCATCCCTTTTCTTTTAACTTTAAATCAAATGTTTTTAATTACATCATAAATCTCTTATATTGTTACATTTTTCATTAATGCAATGAATAAATTCAATGCTTATATGAAATTGATTCGTTTGCCTGGCTTGGGTGGCTTGGCAATCCCTCCTGTTTTTGGTGCTATATCTGTTGGCATATATGATTTTTATAAATTGGCAATTTTATTTGCTATTGGATGCTTCACTGCCATCTTCGGTTTTGTTCTGAATGACTATGCTGATGTGGAGCTTGATAGCTTGGTTAAGGAATTGCATGGAAAGCCTCTGGTTAGCGGGATAATAGAAAGAAAGAATGCCGTCGCCATATGCATTTTATGCGTTTTATTTTCCTTTTTCCTTGCTTTTTATCTCTGGAAAGGGCAATTCTTTGATGAGCTAAAATTTTCAGCGCTCGTTTCTCTCTTCATAGCAGGTATACTTGGCACAATCTACAATCTATATGGCAAGAAAATTGCTGGCTCCGATTTTTTAGTTGCCATTTCGATGTCATTAGTTTTTTTATTTGGTGCATTAGCTTTTGCCTGTCCGACCTTACTAACATGGATAATATTTCTTTTAACATTCAATCAAACACTGCATATGAACGCTGTTGAAGGGGGTATAAAGGATGCAGACCACGACTTCATTATGGGTGTAAAAAACATTGCTTTAACAGCGGGAGTAAAAGTAGATGGCAACAAAATTTCCATTCCATGGCATTTTAAGGCATTTGGCATGGCAATTCGCCTCTTTTCAGCATGCCTGATATTCATTCCTTTCATCTATGGCCTCAATTATTACATATGGCAACTCGTCCTTCTATTCCTTTTGATTGCCATCGTTATTTTAATTGAAGCACGATTACTCTGGCTTGAAAAATTTGACAGGGCAAGGATAAGAAAACTCATTGCATCTGCAGCATTCACGAGATATTCAATCGTGCCAATAATGTTGATAAGTAAAATTGGCCTAATTTCATTTATCTTGGTGGCTTTGCCTATAGCTTGGTATATTGCCTTCACACCTTTAACTGGCGTAAAACTTTTCCAGCCGGAGATGTGAAAATGAAAGCTTGTGTAATAGGCGCGGGCGTAGGTGGTTTAGCAACAGCATCTTTACTAGTCAAAAATGGCTGGAGTGTTGATGTATATGAAAAAGAGGAATTGCTCGGGGGAAGAGCATTATCATGTAAAATACAGGAAGGATATGAAAACTTACTCAAGAAATTCGAAATGAAGATTGTTGCAACCTCACCCGATTTACAGCAGATTTACGATCTTGCTGCTGACTATAAAGTTGACCTTGGTTTTCATCTGATAGGCGGAGGCAAAAAAGGAGCATGTGTAAGATTGCTGAGGCAATTCGGTATAGAATTAAATTTCGTAGGCTCAAGACTTGGTTTCATTGGAGATAAAATTGATTATCCAATTTTAAAAGCAAAAGATAAATTTGCCATTCTGCCTCGCATTTTACAGCTTCTATTCACAAGAAAATCAAAAATCGAGGAGATGAAAAAAATATCGATGGAAGAGATGATAAAAAAATATGGAAGAGGAAAATTGAAACTCATACTTGAACTCTTTCCTCGCTTAATAACCACAGTAAATGATTTATCCAGAATTTCAGCAGGCGAAACTTTCTTTGCCCAGCGTGAATTGCTGGGAGGAGATCCGGTTGTTTATCCATATGGCGGACTAAACAGTATAGCTGAAGCAATGGCAGAATACATTGAAAAAAATGGAGGAAGAATTTACTTGGGGCAGAAGGTAAATAAAATAATAATTGAGGATGGCGTTGCAAAAGGAATAAAAATAAAAAGAAAGGAAAAGGAATACGATGTTATCATTTTCACTCTGCCAATTCAGCATATTTTTACCATAGCAGATGAGAAGGAATTTCCGGAAGAATGGGTTGAATATGTAAAAAATTTGAAGCCGACTGGAAGCCTGATTTCATATCATGCTTTGAACAAGTTGAATAAAAATCTGCTCAACAAATCCTTTGTTTTTATTGAAAGGAATGTTGATTTTGAAGGAAATGATGTTGTTGGAATGATTGATTTCAAAATGAGTCATGAAAGCAGTGTGACGCCGAGAGGAAAATATCTAGTGCAGAGTTACGCAATTTGCACACCAGAAGAGGCAAAGAAAAGGAAAAAGGCAATGGAGCTAAAGAAAATAATAGAAAAAAATTTGGAAAAGCTCATTCCTGATTACGAAAAACATATGGAATGGAACATTCACGCAGCGATATGGCATTTGGATGGTGTGGCTAAAACAATAGATAATGAAAAGCCTGATGTGGTAACGCCCATAAAAAATCTTTATATTGCGGGAGATTGCGTTGCATCCAAAGGAGTGGGCGTAAATTGTGCTGCCGATTCAGCCAACTTAATTGCTGAAAGACTAATTTAAAATATCTTTCCTCCTTTTATTATTGCCCTTAGTAAAACAAGAATTGGAATTATTTCAAGTCTTCCCACCCACATATTCAGGATAAGCATGAATTTTGCTATTGGATCCATATCTATGGCTGTTATGCCTGTGCTGAGTCCTACATTGCCTTGGGCAGAGCATACTTCAAAAATTGCATTTTCTAAGGAGGCATGAGTGGTGTGCAAAATAACAAAAATGCCAATGAGAAGCAGAATGACCCAGAGAAAAGACACAACTGCTGCATCACTTAACTCTTCAATTGCTTGCTCCCTTCCAAGAACTCTACCCGCAATTTTGTGAGGAAAAGTGCTTTTAGCAGGCAAAAATATCCTTCTGATTTTCCATCCCACTCCTTTTGTCAGTAAAATCACCCTGAATAATTTTATTCCTCCTGCTGTTGATCCAGCTGCTCCGCCTGCAACCATCGCCAGAGATAACAAAATTTTTGCTTCTCCACTCCATATGGTGATGTTAGCTGTTGCAAAACCAGTGCATGTAAGGGCGGACACAAACTGAAACGCTGAGAACTTAAAGGATGCTAAAAAGTTGTTGTAGATGCCATCATTCATATTAAAATATGTTAGCAGAAGAGAGCCAGCGAAAACCAGGAAAAGCAATGCCTGTGTTTGCCCATCTTTCAGAAAATTCTTTATTCTTCCTTTCAGCAATTCATAATGGGTTGAAAATGCTATGGCACCAGCAATCATTAAAGGCAGGAGTAAAATCTGAATGCTTGTAGCATATGATGCCATGCTATCATCTGTTATTGAAAATCCTCCTGTAGCCAAGCCAGTCATTGCATGGTTTATTGCCTCCCACCACGGCATGCCGGAAATAAACAGCACTATAATAGCAATGGCAGTATAAAGAAGAAAAATCCACCATATTGTTTTCACAGTCGATATTATGCTCGGATGAATCTTTTCTTCTCTTGCCTCAGATCGATATAAAGTGAAGGAGCCTGCACCAGGCCTGGCAAGCACAACGAGGGTTAAAACAATTACTCCTACTCCTCCGATCCATTGTATAAAGCTCCTCCAGAATTGAATGGTATGGGTTAATTTGCTAGGCTCTGCAATCATTGTTAAGCCAGTGCCAGTCCATCCTGCAACAGACTCAAAAAATGCAGAGAGAAAATCAAGTTTTGTTATGTAATAGAAAGGGATGGATGAAACCAACGATATTATAAGCCATGAGAGGGCTGCGGTTATCATTGCATGCCTTATTTTCGGCTCATCGCTACATCTTCCAATACCTCTGAAAATATCTCCTATAAATAAAAAGGTCAGGGACGTTAAAACAATCCATTTAACAGCCTCAAATTCTCTAAATGCTACTGAGATAAAATTTACAAATAATGTTATAACTCCAACAGCAATTAGAACAGCTCCTGTGTCCCTTAAGACAATTTTCAGGTTCTTCATTTACTTCTCAAAGAAAACGCCCATTGTTTTATCTATTTTATCCTTTCTTGCAAGTAAAGTAACCACATCCCCGGCTTTAAATACACTTTCGGGAGCAGGGATTATTATTTCAGAGTTTCTTTCAATTGCTATTATATTTACTCCTCTTGGTAGTTTAATGCTTCCAACTGGTTTACCAACAACTTTTGAGTCAGCAGGGATTATTATTTTAAAAATTTCTGCTTTATTGCCCAAAGTCATGAAATCCTTTACCATTGGACGCTGCACAGCTCTGTAAAGATATTCTGCTGTTATGGCGGCGGGATTACCAACTATATTAACCCCCTTTTCAATAAACATTGGCTTATTTTCCTCATTATTTACCAATGAAACAAGAGAAGGTATTCCTATTGATTTTGCCAATGAAATGACAAGCAAATTTGTTGCATCATCTGCTGTTGCAATTAGAGCGTCAGCATTATCTGCTCCCGCTTCCATCAATGTTTCCTTTTCTGTTGCATCTGCATTTATTACAATAACATCGTATTTTTTAGATATTTCGTCACATTTTTCCTTATTTTTTTCAATGACAATGACATCATCCTTGTTTTTGAGGGCGAGATTTATCAATTTTTCGCCTATTTCTCCTGCTCCAACTATGATTAGATACATTTTATCACTATCAACAACGGCAAAAGATAATTTGGTTACATTTATTAAATTTTCTCTATACTTAATAGGTTATATTCGTAGAGCGAAGTTTTTATATGGAAGGCAAGCAATCATTTCATGATTCTATAACTCTTTCATCCCATGCTTCTGCTCTGTTGCGATAGGCTATTACCTTTACAACATGTTCTCCCTTCAAATCAAAATTTATTCTGAATGGGGGTGTATCATCTGAGGCAAAAAATTTGCCATCAACATAGAATTCCACTCTTTCTGCATTCTCAGCATATGCCTCCAGCACTCCATCCTGCAATGGTTGTAAATAAACAAATAGCTCCTCGGCAGGCGGCAGGGGCAAATTGCATACATAAGCTATACTTCGCCTAGTAATCCACCAGTTATAACTCATATTCATCTGTTCTCCGCCTTTCCATGAGTATACATATCTAGGAATCCCATATATTGATAAGCCAAAAAATTCTTCCACACTACCATTAAAACGAGGAGGTATTTCAGGATGCATGCCAAAAATGACTACCTTGCCTTTTCCATATGTCGCCTCCGCCGCAGAATAATATCCCTTTATATCTGTTTTTATTGTCTTATATGGAATCCATTTACCAAGCCATATCCAGTAATGTAAAGGCGCTACCTCCATTGGCTCTTCCATATATATTGCCAACGGCTTTGCTTTTTCCATTCCATATAAGCCAGGACCTCCTCCATATGTAATATAGCGATATTTTTCTCCCGCAAAAATTTCGTCTCCGAGAATCTCATTTTTTATTGGAATATTAGTTCTTCCGCCTTCCTTCCATAAATACTGCCATTCTTCATCCTGATCATCATTTACATATGCATCTATGAAGCCCAAGGCCGATTTACTTATTATGTAATCAAGCCAGTGTTTTGGATGCTCATAACCTTTTGATGCTATATTTGCTCCTCCGCATATGCCAACATATCCTCCTCCATTGGCAACGAAATTTTTCACATTCTCTCTCCATTTTTTGCTTAAGCCATGAAAGTATTGCCTACCACTTGCTCCTATAACGAGAACATCATAATTTTGCAGACTGCCATTTATAACATCCTTAAAATCTATTCTTTTCACTTTCAGTTCATATTTTGTGCCATTGTCATACCACGCATATTGGAATGATTTCTCCAGCAAATATACAGAAGGAGATATTGAATCATAAAGTGCTATTTTTATCTCTTCCTTATTGCTTTCTTCAGTTTTTGCCTCCATTCCAAGAAAAAGGAAGAGGACAACAGCCACCACCGCTATTTTTTTCATTACGGCGTAATTCTTTTCAATCTTATATATTTTATTCTCTCATCATCAATCATACAGAATATCATTTCTTTTTTGACAGAATGCGCCAGTCTGACAGCCCTGCTTATCTCTGCCCATGTGGCTTCGTAATCACTATTAACAACATGTATTAGATAGGGAGCATGCCCTTCCTCTGGGCTACCATCATATACTCTAAAATGAGAACCAAATTTGAAACCAGTTTTTGGTAGCAAACTCAATTTTCTCAAATCCGTATAGGCCTTAAGCCTATTTTCAATATCTGGCTGTATCTTTTTTGCATGCTGGATGAATTTTTTGATACTCAACTTTTTGCCATTTTTTACTATTTTTGCCCCTTTTGATGCAACATATGCTGCCTCCATCAAAGAAAGTTGAGTATACTTGCCAAATTCTCTTCCGATAAAATCTTCTCTTAACATTTTCATTAATTTTGCATCCCATACAATGCATCTATCATTTAGTAAAACAATTTCTCCTGCATAATCTCTCTCTTTCAATTTTCCTTTCAACCTGAAGAATTTGGCAATGTAATATGTTAAATCGCCTTCTTCATCAACGATGCCAATAATTAATTTATTTTCTGTATCTTCAATAAACTCATTTATTTCTTTTATCTTAAATTTTGCTCTTTCTGATATTGCCTTTACTGTAAAAGCTGGTTCTGCTGGCGGTCTTTTTCCTCGTTCATATAAAATGAAATCATTTCCTTCCTTTACAACATATCCTCTCTCTCTTAAATCTCTGTAAACCAAATATTTTATTTCAAAATCAGGGATAAATTTTAGAGAATAATCCATAAATTCTTTCAAATCTGCTTTCTTCCCATTTATTTCCACCTCTACTTTATCCTTTTCCAGTAAATAGCAGGTTTCAATTAAAGTGAGTTTAAGTTTTCCATTAAATTTTCCGAAGCAGCCCTTATTATAGATTTTATTTGCCTCTTTTAAATCCCTTATAATGCCCTTATCTTCCAGAACTTCTACTTTAGCAACTGTCACCATTTTTCCTCTATATATTTTATTATTCCTTCAAAAATTCCCCTGCCATCATTTCCATCCCATCCTATATTCTGCCATTTATGAAAAGCTCTCTCCGGATGAGGCATCATTCCAAGCACATTGCCCTCATTATTGCATATTCCAGCTATGTTGGCATAAGAGCCATTGGGGTTCCATGGATAGCCAGCTAAATTTCCATTTATGTCTACATATCTGAAAACAACCTGTTTTTCATTTACCTCTGCTGCATATTCCTCGTCTTTAAAAACCAGCTTTCCTTCCATATGAGCACTGGGTATCAAACATATTTTTCCATCTGGAATATTTTTCGTAAGCTTGCATTTACTTTTTTCATGTTTAATCAAGGTCTGCCGGCATTCAAATCTGTTCGAGTCATTCGTTGCCAGACAAGCTTCAGGCTCCTCACTTATCCCATTCAATGCTGGCAAAAAGCCTAATTCAATCAATACCTGAAAGCCATTGCATACTCCAGCCATAACATAGCCGTCTTCGACAAATTTTTTGAGTTGCTTGAATAAATTTGCCTTTAGGCGGGCTGCAAATATTGCTCCCGCCCTCACATAATCGCCGGCAGAAAAGCCACCAGGCAGAAAAATGCATTGATAGCTAAAGACATCCTTTTTTCCTTTTTCAAATTCCTTGAGATGGATGAACTCTGGCCTTACTCCCAACTGTTTAAAAGCGAGGTAACTTTCATACTCGCAATTTGTTCCTTCCATCTGAAGAACAGCCACTTTTATCTCATCTCGCTGCACAGTGTTATAGACGATAGTATATAAAAATTTTAAATGAAATATTCATCTCACTCAACATACTTGAATATCCATGCTTTGTAGTCCTGCTCATCTCTTACTCCAACTGCCCCTGCATTTATTTCCAGCGCGCCGTCGTTATCAAAATCGCCAACACATGTCACAGCAAGCAAGCCATAAGTTTCGTCTATGAGATATTCTTCTTCATAGCCACTTCCATTCCATTCCAGTATATGCACTTTATCTGTGCCTACGCATACCTCTGCCTTGCCATCATTATCAACATCTCCAACATCAATTGCCTCTATTGTAGCCTCTTCACCATTCCATGTTTTGTCAAATATTTTTTCATAACTGCTACCATTCCATCTATATATGCATAGGCGAGGAGCCCAGAATGTTACATGTATTTCATTTATGCCATCTCCATTGCTGTCTTTAGCCACGCATCCAAATACCTGATAATCAAATTCATCTATTACATGACTTACAAATTCGTTTCCATTCCATTTTAAGACAACCAGATCCCTTCCATGTCCAACTATAACTTCATTTTTTCCATCGTTATCAACATCTGCTATCCATGGGAAATAAATGGAATCATATCCCCATTCCGCTTCCTTAACAAATTCGTTTCCATCCCATTTTATTGCTATTAATGATGCCTCGTTTTCATATCCTCCTGTTACAATAACTTCATTTTC
>JAJRYN010000011.1 GCA_024275755.1 archaeon
AGTTTCTGTTTCAGATGGAGATGTATTGGGCAATACAGACTATACATACACACCTTCAGAAAGAGAAGCATATTGTAACGAGTTATTCTGGTGGGCTAATGTATCCTATGTTGATGGAATCCTGCATATCAGAGGAAAATCATATGATCCAAAGCCATACGGCAATGTAACCAACATCCATGTATGGGTAGAAAACAGCAATGGCGAAATAGTCTTTTCTGCTTGGAGAAACAATACAGAAATGTATTATGAGGGGGAGTGGGTTACTGGTGAGAAATCATTGCATGGCAGAGGAGGAGCATTATATTACATGCCAGAGAATTTTGAAAGAGAAATTTTATGGACCTCCAATGGGAAATATACGGGTATGGATGATGTAATTGAAGCATTCAGTAAAGGATATGGACTTGCTTTCTTCTCAGGACATGGAAGCCCCGGATTCTGGGGAGACCATTTGCCAGGCATTCCAGGCAATAGACAGCATGCACAACTTGCAGGACTTGTTGTATCTCAGGTAAGACCGTATTTCCCATTCATAGGCTTCCCATTCTTCCCAATGAAAAAGCTAGCTAATACGGATAAATGGCCAGTGGTTGTTGTTGGCGGCTGCCACAATGCTCTATTTAATGTTTCAGCGATTCCCACAGTGCTTGACATATTCTTCCTTATCTTTTTGGGTAAAAATCTCTGGATGCATACTTACGGCCAGCTCGTGCCAGAATGCTGGGCTTGGTATATGATAAAACTCCCAGAAACTGGAGCTATAGCTGCAATGGGCAACACCGGCTATGGATGGGGATGGGAAGGCGAATGGTGTACTGTAGGCGCAGGCGATGGCTGGATAACTTCTGAGTTTTTCAGGCAATATGGCGAGAAAGGATATGATATGCTTGGCACAGCTTATGCTCAGACCATAACCACCTATATACAGCATTTTAAAGAATTTACTTTGCCAGAATGCTGGTGGTACCCTGATTTGGGCTGGGACTGGATAGATGAGAAGACAGTACAGCAGTGGGTATTGCTTGGAGACCCAAGCCTGAAAATCGGAGGATATCCATAAATACTCGGCATGAAAAAGTCTCTTCCCCTCTTTTCTTGTTTTTCCAGGTTGGAACTTTCGGCAGTGTTAAATATGGCGAGAGGTTGTTATATGGAATCGGTGAACTAAATGGGAAGCTATAAAATTGTTTGTGTAAGGCATGATGCCAACAATGTGATTACAGGTGTTGGATTAGAAGATGGCAGTATTCGCCAGATAAAAGAAATAATAGAGAGGATTAATAGCGAGATAGATAGTTTTTATACATATCGCGATGGAAAACATGCAAAAATATATGCAAAACGGGGAGAGGACACCAAAAAGTGGTATTTAACCACTGAGCCAGATAGTACAGATGAAAATAACCTGGATTTTCTTCCATCTTGTAATAAATGAACCTTATATTTGGATAGAGAATTAGATCATCATCTTTTTATTTTCTCAAAAACTATTTAAACCGTGCTACATTATAGCACGGTGAAAAATGAAATTGATGGCAAATAAATGGATGACAATAGGAATAGTATTCCTCTTCCTTCATTTATCCGTAGCAACGGCAACAGAGATAGTTAAACCTTTTATTGCAGAAGAAAAAACGTTGATGAAGGCAAGAGAATTGAGCGAAAAACTAGAAGAAGGCATATTCAGCAACAAAATCCTATCTTATACAAGGCGTTTTCCAATTCGCATTGAAGGCAATGATAATTTTACTGCAGAAAATGGTGTTGTTGCTGGCAATGGAACAAAGGAAAATCCGTATATAATAGAAGGATGGGAGATAAAGGGAAATGAAATCTGGAAAAAATTAAGCAGAATATTTCGACGTTTAGACTGGCCAACTGATTTTATTCCCAGCTATGGCATTTATCTGGCTCATACAGATAAATATGTTATAATCAGAAATAATTATTTGCATGATTGGAGAAATAAATTTCTTGATATCTACTTTTCCGGCATTAGAATTATGGGTGCATCCAATGTAACAATTGAATATAATATAATCGAAAAAAACACAATTGGCATATATATGGCCAATATCCAACAGCCTCATGATTACGCATCTACTAACATAATCATAAGATTTAATGATTTTGAGGATAATAACGATGCCGCAATAAGAGCTTACAACACCTATAACAGCAGTATAGTCTACAATAATTTTTCGGGAAAAGGAGGGACAGGTATAGACAGTTTCTATTCTACTCTTTATATTGCTCATAACACAATTTTTGATTGTGGGAACGGAATAATTTGCTCTGATGAGGATCATTCCCTCATTGAAAATAATTTGATTGTAGGCAATGGCAATGGAATTTATTGTGCGGGTGGCCATCAAATCATTTCAAATAATACTCTTCAGCAGAATTTAGATGGCATTTTCATAACTTCCGGACATCCCATTATTTCAAATAACACAATAGTGGACAATAAATGGTATGGCATTATGAACACAGGAGGAAATAGGTATGACTTGACAATTATAGTTGACAATATCATATCCAATACCAGTGGAGATGGCATAAACTATTATGGACCTGTCATTATTGAACATAACTTAATCACATCTAATGAGGAAGGAATATTTATCCATGGAAACGCATCTATACAGTATAACATATTTTCACATAACAAATTTAATGGAATCATCTGTACTCCACTTTATGGAGAATATCCTTATGTTCATTACAACAATATTTTTGATAACGGTGGAAAGGGAATTAAATATGTTGAAACAATCTGCAATGACACATTAAATGCAACCTATAACTACTGGGGTGCTGCTAATGGACCCAGTGGTTATGGAAATGGCTCAGGAGATAAAGTAGATAAGAACATAATTTTTGAGCCATGGCTCACAGAGCCATATCCATATGCTGGACCGAGATGATACCAGAGGGGATGAGGAGACGGGAGAAATGAGATGAGTTAAAAAGAGTCTCCCCCGCCTCCATCTCATAATCAATATAGGGAGGAAGGAAAGAGATTCATATTTTATGCCTCAATAATAAATTCTATATGAGTATATAAATTGTTCTGCCAGAACAATTTTGTTCAGCGAAAACAATAACTTATACCCAACATATAAATATGGGGGAAGGAAAGAGATTTTATGTCCACGTGATGATGCCTCCAACAACTGTGTTTCCTTCCCCCGCATTGAGTGGATCATTTTTGATTTGAATTTCATTATTTATGTGGGAATAAGAAGAGGTTGCATATACTGTGATTGTAAGCCTGTAAAAATGTTGCATGGTTAGATATGGAGTGAAATAATTGAAAATCTTCTTTTTCCAAAAGTAATTATTCAAAAAATTTCGATGGAATTTTAAATAATACACTATTGCTGTTTAACATTGGATATTCAGCATATTCTGTGGGGGAGGGGAAAAATGAATAGTGAAAATGGAGGAACAGCAGGAAAAAGATGCCAGCTTACCATAATTGCCATTTTCATCATCGGAGCGGCCATCATCATTTTATGTGAGTTATTTGAGAGAATCATTACAGAAGGGTTTGAGATTGGTGTGGAACTGGCAGCCATTACCATAATCTCGTTATATATAGGAAATATGCACAAGAGAACCAAGAGAAAATTCGAGGAAACAAGAGAGAAATATAAACATCTTATCGACACCGCTCCAGATGCAATATACATGATAGATCTGGATGGAAATCTGATAATGTGGAATGATAAGGTGAAGGAACTAACTGGCTACACAGATGAAGAGCTTGCCGGCATGAATATAGCAAAGTTGCTTACACCTGAATCTCTGGAAATTGCAAGAGAAAAAATTGATTACAAGGTTAAAGCCAAAAAGCCCACTCCGCCTTATGAGGTCGCGTTGAAACGGAAGGATGGCAGCAGAGTATATATAGAGGTGATTAGCGCCCCACTTCTAAAAAATGGAGAGGTAGTGGCGATACAGGGTTTTGCCAGAGATATAACCCAAAGGAAGAAAATGGAGGAAAAGCTGAAAGAAGAGCAGGAAAAATATCGCATGCTTGTGGAGATGGCTCAGGAGGGAGTATGCATAGACGATGAAAATGAAAATATAGTTTTTACGAATGAGGCATTTGCAAAAGCCCTCGGATACGAAAGAGAGGAACTGATAGGCAAGAACATATTCGATATCGTTTATGAGGAAGACAGGGAGAAACTGAGGGGGGAGAGCAAGAAAAGAAAAAAAGGCTGGGCAAGCAGATATGAATTGCGCTTCATCGCCAAGGATGGCAGCGTAAGAACTTTTATTGTTTCAGCTACTCCATTATATAAGGACGGAAAATTTATTGGTAGTTTAAGTGTTAATCTGGATATTACAGAAAGGAAAAAGGCGGAGGAGGAAGTTAAGAAAATGCTGGAAAAGGAAAAGGAATTTAAGACGTGGACTGCCCATTACTTTTTCAATCCTATCTGTATTGCAAAAGGCCATCTTAGCATATTGATGGAGGATGTACCAGAAAAATACAGGAAAAGGATACAGAAAGCTCTTCATGCCATAGAGAGAATAGAAAGGGTTGTTTACAATATTGTTACAAAGGGAGAAATAAAAGAGTGAAATAGAAAAAATATTGCTGTTGGGGATCCTCTATTCCAAAGTAGTTATCCAGTTCCTGTAGGTTTTTGAAAAGTTATCACCGACAGTAAGTCTAAAGGGTACTCATATCTATTTTGCATTATTTCTATTTTGCAATATTTTGGGTAATTTTTGATTTAGGATTGGAAATTTCGATATTTGTTGCATTTGGAGCAATATTTCCTGACTTTGATATTGCAAAACCTGTTAGACAATATCATAGAAAGTTACTCCATAATATATGGGTTTTTCTTGCCATCTCGATAGTCATGTCAATACTATTTATCAATCCAGATCCTTTAATTCGCATTAGATATAGGAATATAAATATATTTTAAAGTAATTTACTTCACATTTATATATAAAATCGTAATCGGCTTTGAAATGTAAAGATGAAGCCGCCTCCGGGGTTCGAACCCGGGACCTCTTCCTTACCAAGGAAGCGCTATACCACTAAGCCAAGGCGGCACAATCTTGTATTTAGAAGGGAATTAAAAATCTTTTTGGACAGGAAAAATTGGTAGAGGGAATCAAAAATTTCGGCATGATACAACAAAGCGATAAAACCATTTCTTAATCCAAATTTCTCATTTCACAAAGAATAAGTATTTTTTGTGCTTTAGGAAATGTGAGGAGAGAGAGGAAAAGAATAGCCCTGCAGCGCATACACCATCTTTTTAGACAGGCAGAGAGAAGAGCATATGAAAATAGGTTGGATTTGGCAACTCGTTATGTTGTTTTGGCGAGAAAACTTGCTATGAGATATCTGGTGAGGATGCCCAGAGAATATAAAAGGAGATTTTGCAAAAACTGTTATTTTTATCTGGTACCTGGTAAAAATTGCAGGGTAAGACTAAAAAAACACAAAGTTGTGGTAACATGTTTAAATTGTGGAGAAATCATGAGATATCCTTATTTGAGGGAAATAAAGGAGAGGAGGAGAAATGCTGGAAAAGATTGAGGAAGAAATAAGAAATTGCCGAAAATGCCTTTTATGGAAAAACAGAAAAAATGCTGTGCCAGGAGAGGGAAATATTGATGCAGAATTAATGTTGATTGGCGAAGCCCCTGGAAAAACGGAGGATGAAATGGGTCGCCCTTTTGTTGGTAAAGCAGGACAGCTTCTCAACGAAATTCTGGAAAAAAATGGAATAAAAAGGCAGGAAATTTACATAACAAATGTTGTGAAATGTCGTCCCCCAAACAACAGAAATCCTCTCAAGGAAGAAATAGAAAAATGTTTTCCTTATCTAAAAATGCAGATAGATATAATCAGGCCAAAAATTATTGTGACTCTTGGCAATGTTGCAACATATTCTTTATTGCCTTTATATGGCTTTAAGTCTACATCCATAACTAGGTTGCGCGGTAAGGTATTGAGCAGCCCTTTGCATCAGATAAAAATACTCCCAACATATCATCCTGCGGCCTGCATATACAATCCAGAGCTAAAAAACGCAATTGCTGAAGATTTCGGCAAAGTGAGAGAATTATTAAACTTATAGATGCACACCATAAAATTTTTTAACACCTCTTATTATTCATTTCAAGCCGGCGTAGCTTAGCCCGGTAGAGCGGCTGACTTGTAATCAGCAGGTCAAGGGTTCAAATCCCTTCGCCGGCTCTATTTCTTATTTAAAAATGTCCGGGGAAAAATTTAAAAAGGGGGGCACAGGCACATTTCCAGCTGTTATACTTGCAGCAGGAAAAGGAAGTCGAATGAAAGCTGGTGTTCCCAAACCCCTGATTAAACTCCTAGGCCTCACCCTACTTGAAAGAACGCTATTGACATGCAGAGAGGCTGGAATAAGTGAATTTTATGTTGTTGTTGGGTATAAAAAGAGAGAAGTTGTGAGGCACATCAAAGAGCTGATGAAGAAGTATGAAATGAGTATAAAGATAATAGAGAATCCAGAATGGAAAAAGGGAAATGGAACATCTGTTTTGGCTGTATCAAAACATCTGAAAAGTCCATTCTTTTTATTAATGTGCGATCATGTCTTCGACCCAGAAATTGTTAAGAAATTTGTAGAAACCGCCAAGTTTTCAGATATCTGTCTTTTAGCTGTGGATAAAAAAATCGATAGAGTAGTGGATTTAGAAGAAGCGACAAAAGTAAAAATGGAAGATGGTACAATAGTCAGCATTGGAAAAGAATTGAAGGATTTTGATGCGGTTGATATGGGCCTGTTTTTTTGCCAGCCATGCATTTTTGATGCAATTGAAAAATCAGTTGGAAAAGGAGATACTTCTTTAATTGGGGGAATAAAGATTCTGGCAGAGGAGAAGAAAATTAAAGGTATAGAAGCAGAGGGAGAATTCTGGATAGATGCTGACACAAAAAAGAATCTCAAAGCAGCAGAAAAATTAATTCTCTCCAGCCTGATTAAAGATGAGGATGGTTATATTTCCAGGTATATAAACCGCAAAATATCCACAAGAATTTCCAGAGTCATCTGTAATTTTAATATTTCACCAAATACAATTACAATAATCAGTTTCCTTCTTTCCATTATTGCTGCTTTACTCTTCGTTCATACACAATATATTTATGTTCTGTTGGGAGGCATTATAACGCAGGTAGCATCTATAATAGACGGCTGTGATGGGGAAATTGCCAGATTAAAATTTCAGTCAAACCCATTTGGAGCATGGCTTGATACAGTGCTCGACAGATATGCAGATGTTTTAATTACTGCATCCATAACGTATGCATGCTGGCTTATTTATGAAAATGTAATAGCTTGGATAATTGGTATAGCAGCAATAACAGGTTTTATTTTATCAAGTTACACAAGAAAAGAATATATCCTTCGTTATAACAAAAGGTGGTCAGATGACATTATGAGTAAATTATCCAGAAGGGATTTGCGTCTATTTGGAATTTTTGTTGGCGCCATTTTATTTCATCCTCTCGAAGCCATTGCAGTTCTGGCAATAATTAGTCATGTAAGCATAATCTGGAGTTTTATAAAGGAAAGATGCTAGTTAACTATCGTTAATTTATGCGATAATTTTATTAAGCAATATCCAATTCAAAAGATGAGGGTTAAAAATGAAGAAAATAATCGCGGCATTGGTGGTAGGTGTATTTTTGTTTGGAGCAGCACTGGCGGGAGTCAGCAATCAGCAAGACACTGTAACAGTTGAGAAAAATAATGTCATAGAGAAAATCTATCAATTCAGTCAACCAGAGATAAGAGAAAAAGACAACTATGCGATAGTGTCTCTGGAAGGGACCAAATCTATAATGCAGGAAGGAATGCCGATTTTGCCATACAAAGTTGATGTAATGAGATTTCCTGTAGGCACTAAAATAAACGTGGAGGCAAAAGAGGGAGAAATCAAGGAAATAAAACTATCCAGTAAAATAAAACCATATCCAATGTTTACTTTACTCACAACTCAGGGAAAACTTGTGGTAAGAGAGGGCAGCGTATATGAAAGTGACGAAGCATATCCAGAAAACTGGCTAGATTACAGAATAACCGTTGGCTTATACAATGGCGAAAGAGTAGCAACTCTTTCATTGTTCATGTATCCATGCAGATATATACCAAAAGAAAATAAGATAATCTATACAGATAAGATAGATGTAAAAATTGATTATGAATTGCCAGAAAAGCCATTGTTCATAAATGATGAGTATGACTTGCTTATTATATGCCCAGACTCATGGATGGCTGATTTGCAGCCATTGAAGGAGCATAAAGAAAGTCATGGAATAAAAACAATTATAGTTGGCTTGGATGAAATATATGGAGGCAAATAT
>JAJRYN010000154.1 GCA_024275755.1 archaeon
TAAAACAAAATTATTATCTTCCTTTTCACGGCGATGAATGGGTCCACTGGGCATTTACAAGGACTTTTATGGAAGAAGGATCAATAAAATTCACCAATCCTTTTACGGGAGTAGGAGAATTTCTTAGTCCAGAAGTAAGTTTTCATGTTTTTTTAGCATCTTTCAAATGGCTTTCGACAGCAGATTTAAGAAGTATTTTTGTTTTTATGCCATCTGTTATAGCCGTATTTACAGCATTGGCTGCATTTTGTATAGGAGAAAGAGGAGATAAAAAATTTGGGCTTACAGCTGCCCTAATGGTTGCATTTATCCCAACAACTATCCGCATTCTAGGACCATCTTTCTTAGTTCCTGTTGCATCTGGATTATTCTTCATCTTAGCCACGCTCTGGATTGCACAATCAGAAGGAAGAGCAAAATATGTTCTTATTCCTCTCTTCATTCTTTTTGCTATTTTTATGCATCCTCCATCTGCTGGAGCAGTTGCCATTACAGTATTCTGTTATGCAATTTTCAGAATAGTGGAAAAAAAATATAAGGAAGGCATAGCCATTGCTGTACTTTCTTTTCTTCCTTTCTTTGCAGCTTTTGCTGTTATTCTTTTTGTTAAAGAGGTGCACCTCCAGAAATACTTTGAAATGGGAATAGAGGCAATATTTGGTACCGAATTTAGGCCAACTTTGCCCCCTGAGGCATTTTCGTTTGATCCACTCGGAGAAATTGCCATAGTTGTGTTTTTGATAGCGTGTTTTCTTGCATTTATTAAGGGAAAAAGTATTGAAAGAGGGCTTTTGCTGTCCTCAGTTGCATTTTTGAGTATAATTTATCTTTATGACAAATACAAATATGGCATACAGATAATGAGAGATCGCTCCTTCCTGTATGAATATCTCATGATTGCAATGCTTGCAGGATATGGAATTGCAGAGCTAGGGAGATATGCTGCACGTTTAACTAAAATAGGAGAGTATTTACCAAAAATAAATGAAAGCATTGGAGAAAAACTGGGGCTTTTCTTTGCCCTTATTAAAACAAAAACAGCATCGCGAATGCTCGGTATTTTTGTTTCAATTATCATCTGCATCATAATTCTTCTTTTTGCATTGCCTGCTCACAAATCACTTTATTATCAGCTTGTTACTGAGGATGAATTCGAAGATTATCAATGGCTTGCGGAACATATTGATGAATACAGAGATGAAAATCATTCATTTGATAAAGCTGCCATATATCCAAGAAAAGCTGGTGTTTTCTCAGCAGTAACAGGAATATATACTATAGCTTCCTCTTTATGGCCACTTTATGGAAAAGACCTAGTGGATCCGATGTATAATTTCTTTACAAAAGGGTGCGAAGATGTTGATTTTCTAGAAAAATATGGCTTAGAAGTAATATATGGAGCATGTGAAAAAGAATATCTGGTCAAGATACACGATAATATTTATCTTTATTATGGCTTACCACCTGAAGCAAACTTCAGTTATATGCCGGAGGAACCAAAAGCAGGAGAAGAAATCACATTCATCGACAATTCTACTACACCTTATGGAATGGTGACCAAATGGCTATGGGACTTTGGAGATGGAAATATTTCAAAAGGAGAAGTTGTTGGATTGAAATTCGAAAATAACGATTATATAAGAGCAAATGTGAAAATGAACGAAAGCTTCACTATAGATATGTGGATACAGCCATTCTTTTCATATGATGACGGCAAAATACATGAGTGGTTTTACTGGGGAGCCAAGGGAATTTATATTTATGGAGCAAAGTACTCAAATAACAAAGTATATTTTGTGGTGAAAGGCGAAAAAGGAATGGTTGCTCATGCCCAAATAAAATTCGATGCTTATACATGGCATCATTTTGTAGGTGTTTATAATGGAAAGGCAGAAATGTTGTACTTATTCTGGGACGGGAAATTAGTCGGAATAGCGGAAGGAAAAGGAACCATTTCCCCAGGCAATGGAGTTGTAATAATAGGAGGAAGAAACAATAGATGGTTCAATGGTTGCATAAGAGACGTAAAAATATATGGAAGAGATTTGAGTGGAAAAGAAGTAGAAGAAAATTATAAAGGTAATATAACAACAGATGGACTAATAGTATGGTGGAAACTTGATGAAGGACATAGCAATATTGCACATGATTGCATTGGCAATAACGATGCAAAAATACATGGAGCAAACTGGGTTAGTTATGGAGAGCACGTTTATAAAAAACTAGGAGAATATGAAGTTACGCTCACAGTATGGAATGAAGATGGACTAAGTGATTCAATAACAAAGAAAATAGTTGTTTCATAGTAA
>JAJRYN010000155.1 GCA_024275755.1 archaeon
GAGGCTTCTTTCAAAAATGAAGTTGTATCAAATGGAGGAGGAGGCATATCCTGCTTAATTTTACATTCATAGAATTTAACTATGCCTTTCTTTTCCTTCTTTACTTTTTCATATATTTCCTTAGCCTTTTTTTCATCCCATATTTTTTCTGGATATTCAGCGGTAAATCTTACACCATCTTTTTCAAACGCAACTTTAATTTTCCAGAAAGGCTTCGGAACAAATTCCTGTATTTCCTTCTCCCTCTCCACAATTAAAGCAAGAGTAGGTGACTGAACCCTTCCAACAGATAAAAAATCTTTGCCTAGTTGTTCAGAAGCTAGAGAAATAAATCGGGTTAAACTTGCTCCCCATATTAGATCGATATATTGTCTGGCCTCTGCCGACTTAGCCAGATTTAAGTCAATCCTCTCCAGATTTTCAAATGCTCTTTTTATTTCATTGGGTGTAATTGCACTGAATCTTGCCCTCTTTATTTCAATGCCTTTTGGCAGCAAATCCATTATTTCTGCTCCTATTAGTTCGCCCTCTCTATCATAGTCGGTTGCTATTATCACTCTGCTTGCATCTTTGGCGAGAGTTCTTATTGCATTTGCTATCCTCCATTCCCCAATTTTTTTTACTGGCTCAACATCTATGAGTTTTTTCGGCTCTATCTCGCTCCACTTTGCATATTCCTTCGGAAAATCAAGCTTTTTAATATGCCCCTTGAGTCCAATAACAACGGTATCATTGAAATAATAGTAAGACACTCCATATATCCTCCCCTGTTTTGCTTTGCCATTCGAAAGTATGTATGCAATCCTTCTTGCCGCAATATTTTTTTCACATATTATAAGTTGCTTCATCTTTCCAGCTCTTTATCCAATGCATCGAGAAAGTCATTCTCTTTTTCCTTTGGCACCTTCCCTCCAGCTGCTATTGGATGCCCTCCCCCTATGCCTCCCACTTTTTCAGCGGCCTTTTTTATCGCCAAGCCAAGATTTATTCCATTTTCAACCATTTTTTCATCTGCTCTAGCAGAAATGTCTATCAGTTCATTATAAGCAAGAGCAAAAACTGGCTTTCCTTTCTTAAACTGAGGCAGATATTTTAATGCTAGTCCAGCCAACACGCCAGCTAATGCTGGCTTATCAACGTAGAAATAAATGAAATTGTTCCTTTCATACGGCTCCTTTTTCTCAAGTTGTTTCATTTCCTTCCTTATCTCATCTCTGTATTTTTCCTGTATGAGTTCTGCCTTATCCATAGCTGTTTTATCCATTAAGCATAAACTAATTCCTATGCCCGCTTCATTCAGACGGGCGCAAGCATTTAGCTTTGAAGATATATCAAAAAGATTGCCATAATTTTTGCCATAATAAACTGTTTTTTTCCATTCTATTTCATCGCATCCCTGTTCAATAAGCTTTACTGTCAAAGCTGACAGCAGCTTCTTTCTTTTTTTCTCATCCAGCTCCTCAAATTTTATATGTGGCTCTATGCCAATTTCTTCCAAAAAAGATGCTGCATTATGAAAGCCTGTAAAATATGGTTCAAGAGAATTTTCCAGCGACTCCTTCAAACTTCTTCCAACAAAAAGATACTCCTCTCTTTCCTCAATAAATCCTGCTCCTATTCCCTCCTCAACAATTTTTTTATTATATCCAGCAAAATCCTGCTTATCTCCTATTATTCCTGTAACAGCAAGCTGTGATAAATCAATATTTTCTTCATCAACAGCTATTGCAAAGGCATATGCAACGCTTGCTCCACATGCTTCTCTACTTCCATCCAAGCCATAAAGACGGGCATTCACATACATTACATTTGAAGGTATGTCCTTGCTGTCAATGTGGTGATCGAGCACAATAACATTACATTTCAATTTTTCCATTTGGTTAAGATACCCGCTTCCTATATCAACAAATATAATCAGTTCATTCTCTTCCTTTTCAATCTCATTTATTAAATCCGGACCTGTCTTTTTTATCGAAATATGAAAACGATATCCTGCTCTCGCAAGCGCTATCGCTACAATAGAAGCTGCTGCTATGCCATCCGCGTCGACATGCCCTATTATTCGCACTTTCGTTTTCTTTGGCAGGCTTAGCAGCAAGTCGCTTGCATATTTAGCCGCTTCTTCTAATTTCATCGCGTACCACCTTTCCTGTTATCAAAATCAAAGAAAGCAAAGCAAAATAAAAGCCTAATCCAAGCCCCCATTCAGCATGACTCCCTTCAATAAAGCCCTCGCCAAATATACTGCCGAGAGTAACATTAGCAAATTTTGATATGGCGTAAATGAATGTTATTAGTGAAATCATTAAAGGAATGATGGAAAATTTAAATAATTTGTCCATCGGAAAAAGAGAAATAAAAAATATGCAAATTAGCAGTAATGCCAGGACTATCATAAATATTTGCGGCAATAAAGAAGGCAATGAAACAATATCGCCATAGGTAGCTTTCATTTCAATCATTTTTGGAGGGAACATGTATAAGGCAGTGGTTGACTCGCCTTTAACATTCCACCATGAAAATATGAAGGATAAAGAAAGTAACAAAGCAAACAATATTTCAA
The DNA here is from genome assembly GCA_024275755.1 of archaeon. Classification (GTDB taxonomy): domain Archaea; phylum Thermoplasmatota; class E2; order UBA202; family JdFR-43; genus JdFR-43. The sequence goes on from JAJRYN010000155.1 coordinate 2,564, forward strand.
TTTTCCTCCTCAAAATAAACAATATGAGAATTAGAACAGGAATAATGTATGGGTAAAATGACGTCTTTTTTGTTACAATTTCATAGTTTGAATCACTGGCTAACAATATTTTTTTACTTGCAACAAGTTTTTTTCCATCGTATATTTTCATGGTATATTCTGCAGGAGGAAGCACATTCTCTTTAAATTCTTTACTCCCTCTTTCAAAAACCACCTTTGCCTTTATCTTAAAACCTCTCTTATCATATGCTTTCACATTTATCTCATATTCCGCTGGAAAAATTATCTCTGCTTCCTTGTCGTGTGGTATGCTAACCCTCTTTTCGACCTTATAGCCTTTATAACTTGCTACAACTTTATATTCTCCTTCTGGCAATCCATTAAATATGTAGATATCCCTTCTTTTTTCTCCATATAATTTCATATCCTCAATCATTTCCTCGCTGCTCATAAAACACGTTATGTTTATTCCTGGTTCCATTCCTAGCTTATCTCTGACTTTTAACACAAAATCATATGTATCGAATTCATAGCGCCTCTGTAAATAAAAAGGAAGAAATATTTCCTCTTCTTCCATCAAAAAGCCATTATAGATAATCTGAACAGTATACTTTTGCATGGCCGGAACTCTGATAAGCGTTTCCTTTCCATTGCTTATATTCTCCGCAACAATTCCTCCGTCTTTCAAAACTCTTATTTTCGCTCCTTCGATTGTATTCACATTCAAAATTCCCTCAAAGGAGCAGAAAATATGTATGCTTGAGTCACTTTCCAGCTTCACATATTTCGCCCCAATGTATTTCCTGCCCCTAAATCCATTGTAATAAACTCTAACTACATATTCTCCTTCAGGCAGTTCAAAAGAAATTTTCCTGAAATTTACAGTTCCTTTTGCAACAATTCCATCATTCCATATTTCTACTTCCATATACGGCAACTTTATTCCAAAAAATGTGGCAATATATGGCAAAAATGGTATTGAGTGGCGGAGATGCAAGATGACAGTTAAATTATATCTCTTTTCTTGGCTGATCACCCCTTCAGCTGCCTCAAAATTCCTGAAACTCTTGAAGTCAAAAAACGCCCCCGCCTCTTTGTCAATATTTTCATAATTTCCACAAAAAACCTCTATCATTCCGTCATACAGCTTTCCTCCTTTTATTTCGCCGTTTTCTCCAATACTGATGCCTCCCCCATCTATTTCTAGGCCAGGTACTCCCATTTCTTCCTTGACGGCGGCTGTCACTTTTAATTTTCCTGTAGAAAATATAAAGGCATACGCCTTTCTTTTATCATCTACCGCAACCCAAGGAGGGTTGCCGAGATAAACATTGTTCTTTGCGGAGATTATCCATCTATATTCCTTGTTTTCTGGATTTGTATCCAGTTTATATTCTTCTATACCATTTTCTCCGTTTAAATGAACATATGGTAGAATTTGTCCCATATTGAGCTCCTCTATTGTTTTACTTCTTGACTTCACAGCCATTATATAGGCGTATGTTACGTTTCCCTTCCAGCCTTCATATGCCTCATGCTGAAGACTCACAAACAATCTCTTATCATCTGTGGGGGAATAGTAGTATGTATAGATTGCTTTAGTTTTTAATCTTCCATCTCTTGATGCAGTTTCTATAGCAACCCTCATCATTAAATTTCCATCCACAATAATTTTCTTTCCGACAAGCTTCTCATCACTTCCTATTTCTTCACCATCTGAATAAAATAATGCAAAGGAAAATATCTGCCTCCATTTTGGCATCTCAAATTTATCTGCATTTTCTTCCATCTTAATAACTTTGTTTCCCATTTCTATGCCAAGTATGCTCCCTTCTTGGCAAATCCCAAATAAACTTTTTCCATCTTCTTTTATCTCATAATAATTGAGTTTGGCAAAATATCCAGGCAATGGCTCCGTATAATAATATGAATCTTTCACCTCAACATGGTCTTCATAATTGACTTCCTCCATTTCCTTTCCATATCTTATTAAATATTCTCCCTTGCCCTGGTAAAGAAACACAATATTACATGATTTTATTATATTGCTGCCTTTAAACTGGAGATTGTATATCTGACTCTCTATCTCTTTCCCGTTGTAAAATACTCTTATGGAATGCTTTTTCTCATTTAATGCATAACATGGTTCATCAAACTCAACTTGAATATCAATGGGCTGATATTTCATTTCATCAGGCAAATTTATTTCTATTCTTTCATAATAATACTCTTTCGCTTTTACGGGGAAGAGGGATAGTGCAAATATTATTATTGCAATAATAACTACCCTCCTCATTTACCCAACACCCTTTTAATTGCCTCAGCATTAATTATTATTGCCAGTATAGCCAGAGTTATAAATATTTGGTTAAAAATCGAGCCAATGAAAATAGCAAACATGAAAAAATCTCTCCCCACAGACGAAGGAGCAGCAAAAAATTCAATAAATGTTATGCCCATAGCCAATAAAAAGCCAAAAATCCATGCATATATGTTGCCACCACTACTCCAGGCAAGATATGTAGCGCCCATTATGATAACAAAATCCGAGAAAATGTTTATGGCAATTTTTTCTTTGCTTATAGCACCATAAGCGATTTTGTTGCCAGTTTCTTCGATAATCAATGAAACAAAAACAAATATCCCAGCTAATGCTGTAAAAACATATTTTGCTGGGATATAAAAAAGAAAAGCAAGCACAGAAATGAGGAATGATGTAATATAGAGTTGAAAGGAAGTAATATAGGTTTTGGAGATTAATAAAGCCAATCCTGAGGAAATTTTCTGGTTTATGTATTTTGACACTAAGCCAGAAGATCCCGATTCATCAATCAACTCTCTTTCCGCCTTTTTTAAATCATCCTCATTTTTTATCTCGAAACCATCTATTTTTTTAACTTTTCCTTTTTCCTTAAAATTTTTTGATGGACGCCCCATATACGCAATCACTTCATCATCATTTCCTTTAAACACATCGCCTTCCAGCTTCAAATCTTTAATCAAAACATTGCCTTTTATGACAAATGCTCTGCCTTTTACATCCTTCAGACTCCTCAAAAATTTTATATTCGCCTTTTTCAAATATTTTTTATATCTGGCGGGATAAACATAAATTTCCTCGAAATTTTCTTTTTTGAGTCTTTCAACCAATCCTTCCAAAACGCTTTTTTTCCGTAAATTCCATAAACTTTTTTCATTTGCGATAATCACTGCTTTCATTACCTAATGATTCGCTTTCAATTAATAAAATTTTAGCATAGAATAAAAACTGTTGCCATTTTTTTGATGAAAATATCGTTCAACTTTGTTTTTATTTTCGATTCTAAACATATTTTTATGCCATCTTCTATAACATTATGTTGAAGATAATTTGCATAGGAAAATTGAAGGAAAAATTTTATAAGGAGGCAGAAGAAGAATATAAGAAAAGAATAAATAAATTTGTAAGGATAGAAATACAGGAGACGAATAAATTCGATTGTAACGGCTGCGATTACAAGGTTTATCTAGATGAAAACGGCATAGAAATGAACTCAAAAGAATTTTCGAAATTTTTAAATGATTTGATGTTGAAACATAAAAATGTGTGTTTTTTTATTGGTGGCTGGGAAGGAATTGATGAAAAAGAGAAAGAAAAAGCAGATTTTATTTTATCTCTTTCAAAAATGACTTTTCCTTATCAATTATGTAGGATTATTTTGCTGGAACAGATATATCGGGCAATATCATTGATTAAGGGTATAGCATATCACAAGTAACTAAAAGTTTCTTCAACGCATTGTTCTGGCAGAACAAAATTGTTGATAGTTTACAATATATATTACAACAAATATTATATATAGGCCAAAACAATATTGCTTCATGAATGACCTATATAAGATTTATGAGGAAATAGATGAGGAATTGAAGTTTCTCACGACTTCCGGGGTGAGGATAAAAATGTTGGCAAGTTTATTGGAGGCACCAAAGACATCCACACAACTTAAAGATGAGATTGGGGTGGGTGCCTCCACTGTTATTCATTCTGCAAGAGATCTTGAAAAAGAGGGGTTGTTAATTGAAAAAGCAGATGGTTATCATCTCACAGGTGCTGGTAAGATACTGGCTTATAAGCTAATAGACGTAATAACAACCATAAGGACTGTGGCTGGAGAAAAGGAATTTTGGATAAATCATGATATTAGTGATATACCACCAGAACTTATTTTAAAGATAGGTGCACTTGCTAATGCAAAAATTATAAGAGACACTCCAACAAATTTAATGAGAGGCCTTAGCCTTTATTTCAAATTAATAAGAAAAGCAAAGGAAATGAGAGGAATTTCATCAATTTTCCATCCAAAGTTTCCAGATGTGATAGAAAAGCTTGCAGAGAGAGGGGTAGAAATGGAATTTGTTGTAACCCCTAATGTTTTTAACACCCTTACCCAATCAAAATATAAAAAAAGGCTTATTGGTTTGCTTGAAAGGGATAATTTTTCATTATATCTTTCCGAAAAAGAAATAAAACTTGCATTTACTGTCACAGATTTTGTTCTTTCCTTTGCTTTATATTTTACAGACGGTAATTTTGATAATTCTCAAGATTTGATAAGTTATGAAGAGGAGGCGATAAAATGGGGTAGAGAGCTATTCGAATATTACAAGAGTAAAGCAAAGCCTATTTCGGCAGAGGATATTTGACGTTTTTATTAACTTTTTGAACTTTTTGACGATATCCTCTATTTTTATATCTCTTTGTAGTACGAGTATAATGTATATGTCATTCTATTTTTTTTCCCTCCAGCCGCACATTGAAATACTAGCCGCAACATTCTTTGTGACAATGAGCATATATACGCTCAACAAATTAACAGATAAAGAAGAAGATGAAATCAATGCGCCCGAAAGAAAAAAGGTGGCAGAATCCGGCTTAATTCTTCCTGTCTCTCTTTCTTCATATGTAGTGGCTTTGGCTCTTGGCGGGATGGAAAAAATTGAATTTGTGGTTATTTTGTTAATACCTCTCTTATCTGGGTTTGTGTATAGCATAAAGATGGGAGGCTTCAGAGTAAAGGACATATTTTTGATGAAAAATACAGTTATTGCCTTTTCTTGCACAACTGTTGCAATGATGCCCTTTTTTTATACTTGGGGCGAATACAATAAATTAATTTTTATATATTCCTTCTTTTTCCTTAAGTTATTTATAAACACCGTAATTTTCGATATTAGAGATGTTGAGGGTGATAAAACATTAAACATAAACACCATACCGGTAAAAATTGGCGTAAATTCCACTAAAAAATTACTTTATTCGTTGAATATAGCAATATTAGCAATCATTTTTACAGGTGCATATATGAACATTTTTACCAAATATCTTCCGGTACTTTTATTTTCTGTTGTGTATGCTTATCTGTATATTCGTTTTTCGGATAGAATATCATATAAATTACTATATGATTTGTTGGTGGATGGTGAATGGATATATCTTGCATTGATGATATACATAATAAACGTTTTTTAAATGGAAGTAATTAATATCATGGAGGGCATATGTAAAATTTATGATGCAATAGATGAGAAATTAAAATTTCTTTCAACATCTGGAATCAGAATCAAAATATTAACTAGTTTATTGGAGGCACCAAAGACATCCACACAACTCAAAGATGAGATTGGGGGAAGCACATCAACAATTATTCACGCTGCGAGAGATTTAGAAAAAGAAAAATTCATAGTTGAAGAATCAGATGGTTATCATCTCACATCTATTGGTAGAATAATGGCACTTAAACTTTCAGAAATAATAAAAACTGCTTATACCGTCCATAAAAGCGAAGATTTCTGGATAAATCATGCTGTTGATGAAATCCCAAATGGAATCCTCAGAGAGGTATATATGTTATGGAATCATAAGGTTATTACATCTAGCACAAGAAATATATTTAGAACGCTGACGGCTTATCTGAAGATTGTGAGAAGGGCAAAAGTATTTTATGGGGTGAGCCCGGTTTTTGTAGATGCATTTGTATCATTAGTCAAGAATCTTCTCAAAAGAGGAGCGAAAGTAAATATAGTTCTCACTGAAGATGTTTTCGAGGAAATAAAGAAGATTAATGTGGAAGAGTTAAAAGAGCTAATAAAGAATAAAAGTCTGGAGATATGGTTGTTAAATGAGAGGCCCCCTTTTGCTTTTACAGTAACAGATTCAGCCCTTTCCCTTGGCTTATTCAGAAAAGATGGAATATACGACCCTACCCAAGATTTGATAAGTTTTGATAATGAAGCGAGAAAATGGGGCATAAAGGTTTTTGAATATTACAGAAATAAAGCAAAAAGGGTGCTGCCGGAGGATTTAGAATAATTTAAACCTTTATCTCCAGCTTTGGTATTTCTACCCCCTTTCCTTCTCTTACTCTTCCAACAACCTTTGCTTCAACATATTTATTTAATATGTCCAAAGCATCGTCCACATCCTTTTCATCCACTATCACAGCCATTCCCATGCCCATGTTAAATGTCCTGTACATTTCATCATTGCTTACATTGCCCAACTTCTGTATCACTTTGAATATTGGGTGCGGTTCCATTGGCTCATCTATAACGAAACATACTCCCTTGCATAACCTTTTCAAC
>JAJRYN010000156.1 GCA_024275755.1 archaeon
AGATTTGCCCGGAACTTATAGTTTGACAGCTTATTCCATAGATGAATTAATAGCAAGAAATTTTATAATTGAGGAGAAGCCGGATGTTGTTGTAGATATAATAGATGCAACAAACCTAGAAAGAAATCTCTATCTTACATTACTTCTTTTGGAATTGGGAGCAAATATTGTAATTGCATTAAACATGTGGGATGTTGCTAAAGGAAGAAATATAAAATTAGATGTGAAAAAACTTGAAAAATTGCTTGGTGTGCCGGTTGTGCCAACTGTCGCTACAACAGGGGAAGGTATAAATAAATTGAAGGAAGAAATATCAAAAGCAATTGAAAAGAGGAGGAACAAAACAACGTTAAGATATGGCAAAGAAATAGAAGATTTTATCGAAAAAGTTGAGGAAATATTGAAAGAAGATGAAAAATTAATTAAAAAATATCCCCGTAGATGGCTCGCAATAAAAATTTTGGAAAGAGATGAAGAAATATTGAAAAAATTAGAAGGAAAACCTTACAGAAATAAGATAAAGGATGTATTAAAAAACGCTGAAGGAATCGAGGAAAAAATCGTTGAGAGAAGGTATGAAATAATTTCTGAAATAATGAAAGAAGTTGTAGAGGAGGAGAAAGAAAAATGGACATTTTCAGACATGCTCGATCAGGTTTTTCTTCATCGCATTTTAGGAATCCCAATATTTCTTGCTTTACTTTATGCAATGTTTCAATTTACTTTCTCTTTTTCTGCTCCATTTTCAGATATGATTGATGCATTTTTTGCATGGCTTGGAGAAATTGCAAGAGAGAATATATCAAACCCTATGCTTGCTTCTTTTTTAGGAGATGGAATATGCGCTGGCTTAGGCGCTGTTTTAGTTTTTGTTCCCACAATTTTTGCATTATTTTTTGCTTTAGCTTTGCTTGAAGACAGCGGATATTTAGCGAGAGCGGCATTTCTTATGGATAAAATCATGTACAAGCTTGGATTACATGGTAAATCTTCCATACCAATGCTAATAGGATTTGGTTGTAATATTCCTGCGATAATGGCAGCCCGAACTATAGAAAATGAAAAGGATAGGATAATTACCATAATGATTAATCCCTTAATGAGTTGCAGCGCGCGTCTACCAGTCTATGTTCTTATTGCAAGCATTATTTTTGGAGAATTTGCAGCAGTGGCAATATTTTCAATGTATCTTCTTGGCATAGCTTTAGCAATAATCATTGCTTTGCTTCTCAGGAAAACTCTGTTTAAAGGCAAGCCCTCGCCTTTTATTCTCGAGTTGCCTCGTTATATGTTGCCAACTTTAAAGGGTGCTTTACTGCACATGTGGGAACGTGGAAAGTGGTTTTTAATAAAAGCTGGGACTTTTATCTTTGCAGTAGTCATACTAATTTGGTTTTTATCAACATTTCCATGGGGTGCAACTAATGGTGGCGAACTAATTGAAAACTCATATATCGCTTCTTTTGGTCATGCAGTAGAGCCAATTTTTAAGCCACTTGGATGGAATTGGCAGGCAGGCGTGGCTTTATTTTTCGGATTTTTAGCAAAAGAAGCAGTTGTTGGAACTTTTGGCTCTTTACTTGGAGCGAGCGAGGAAGGAGTTAAAAATGCATTAATGAATGCTGGCTGGTTTACTCCCCTGACAGGATTTGCATATATGGCCTTCGTTTTAATATATTTTCCATGTGTTGCCACTATAGCAGTCATGCTTAGAGAAATGAAAGCAAGATATACTTTCCTAACTGTAGCATATACAATAACGCTTGCTTTCATTGTTGCTGGCTTAATAGAAATAGTTGGTTATCTAGTTGGATTCTCATAGGTGATAAAATGGCAGATTTTGATATAAGGGAAGGGAAAGTAATGGCAGGATATGCATTAATTGCGGGCGTTATTTATTTATCTGCAGGAACAATGGAAATTTTCGGAGTTATCTACAGAGATATAATTGGTGGGATAATGCTTATAATTATAGCAGCAACTTATTTAGCAGGAGTGGAGGAAACTTTCAAGGGAAGCTATAGAGGATTGTCATTTTTAATTGGTGGCTTATTTCTTTCAGCAATATACGGTATTCTATACATATTAATGATGATAGCAAACTGGCTGGAATATTTGATTGGAAATATAGAAAGCTTTTCATTGATTGAAGAAATGAGGGTTGAGATATGGTTATTTTTTACAATATTGCCATTGGTGTATTTAGTTTGGAAAAATGTTAGGAAAATAAAGTGGTGATAAGATGGATAAGAAAATTTATATAATTTTTCTTCATCTCAAAAAAACGAAAAAATTTAGGAAGGCAAAAAATGATAACAAAAAGATTGGAGGAATATTTAGAAATAATATATGACATAATAGAGCAAAAAGGATATGCAAGAGCTAAAGATATTGTAAAGGCAATGAATGTCAGTCCTCCAACTGTTACTGAAATGCTCCAAAAATTGGACAGAGAGGGATTCATAAACTATGAAAAGTATGGTGGTGTGACATTAACTGAAAAAGGGAAAAGGATTGTTAAAAATCTGGAAGAAAGACATGAAACACTGAAGAATTTTTTTATTTTAATAGGAATCGATGAAAAGATAGCAGATGATGATGCATGTAAAATTGAGCACATTGCATCAAATGAAACCATGGAAATATTGACGAAGTTTGTTGAATTTATGCAAAAACATGAAAAGCCAAAATGGTTAGAAAGATTCAAAATTTATTGTAATGAAGGCGAATTCATTAAATGTCCTAAAACGAAAAAGAAAATAAAAAAATGACACAGACCACCAATTTTTGGAAAAGAATAAGCATTATATCCCATTCCAGCATTCATTAACCATTGTTAAGTCCCCACATTAAAAAGGTGCTGTTAACTTAACGAAATTTTTCGATAAAAATATGCACCCCACCCCATTGATTACATTTTGAGGTGAACAAAATGCGAGGGGATGGGGTGTGCTGTGTTGAACAAATAATGCCCAGCGATTCTTTCCACTAATCTCAGTGGAAAGAAGAATTTCTCTTACA
>JAJRYN010000157.1 GCA_024275755.1 archaeon
CATTGCAACAGTTATCGCGATTTTCTGCAGCTCTCCTCCAGAAATTTCACTCATTTTGCGATTCCATATTTCTTCTAATCCATTACCTTCAACCCCCATTTCCTCAATGAAATCTTTTACCTTGCCTTTGTAATATGATAGCTTATCCACGTATTGTGGCTTATAAGAAATTTTTAACTTTCCTTCCGCCATTTTTTTGAAGAAATCCGCAAATTCCGTACCTCGCCATTCTTCGATGATATCATCCCATGTTGGCTCTTCATCAATTCGTCCCAGATTTGGTTTCAATTTACCAGATAAAATTTGCAGGGACGTTGTTTTTCCTATTCCATTCTCTCCAAGCAGTCCAACAACCTTTCCCTTCCTTGGCAAAGGAAGCCGGAAAAGCCGGAAACCATTTTTGCCATACTGATGTACCAAATCCTCCCTCAATTCTTCTGCCAGATTTTCAATGTGTATCGCTTTAAAAGGACATTTATGAATGCATATCCCGCAGCCAACACATAATTCTTCAGATATTGTTGGTTTTTCTTCATTCTCTAGAATTTCTATTGCCTTCACTCCTCCTCTTACACGTGGGCAATATTTTATACATTCGAGGGAGCATTTTTTTGGCTGGCATCTGTCCTTGTCTATAACCGCTACTCTCATTTTCTCATTGTATATTCAACAATCTTATTTAATGAATTTATTGCCACCCTTGGCTCCTCAAATGTTGGTATTCTAAGCTCGGCAAGCCTCTTCTTTTGCTTTTCTATAAATTTTCCTCCTAGAGCTATTGCAACATAGAATTTTTTCCTCTTCCTCAACCCATCATATAATTCATCGAGAGTCTCCGCCAGAGGAGCATCCTGAAAAACAAAAGTTAACAAAATTATATCTGCTTTGCTTTCATCAATAGCATTTAAATAATCACAGGCAGTCGCACTTCCTGTCAAATCAACTACATCGTTATCCATTTGAATATTTCTTGCCTCTTCCATAAAATCGCAGGCAAGCACACTGGGACCTGCACCATTTGTAATTATAGATATTTTATTTCCTTTTGGTAAACCCTGCATAGCAATAATTTTTATTATCCCAAAAAATTCTTCGAAATCTTCGGCGAAGATAACATTTTTCTGCCTACATACTCCTTTAAAAATTTCATAATTTGTCGCCATCGCCCCAGTATGCAGAGCCGCCGCTTTTTGTCCCAGCTTGCCTCGTCCTGTTTTTAAAATTACAACCGGTTTTTTGAAATTCCTTTCAAAAAATTTTCTGCCAATTTCTTCAACATACATAGCAATAATTTTCGTTGATTCATCTTTTTCAAGATATTCTATCAAATCTATTTCATTTACATCTGCCTTATTTCCGTATGAAACAAATTTGCTTACACCAATGCCTTCATTTGCGAATTTTTCAAGCAATGCTATGCCAAATGTGCCTGATTGAGTTAAAATGGCTACACCGCCATATGGTGGTAACTGCATATTTCGCTGGAAAAATGTGTTGAAGCCATTTTCTCCATTGAAAACCCCTATACAATTTGGCCCGATTATTCTTACTCCATATTTCTTTGCTTTTTCAACAAGTTTCTTTTCCAAGGCAACATTTCCAGCTTCTTTGAATCCTCCAGATATTATGACAACATTTTTTATCCCTTTCCTACCACATCTTTCTATGGCATCAATGCATTTGTTGGCATCAATGGCAACAACTGCCAAATCTATTTTCTCGGGAATCTCTTCTACACTTTTATAACATTGAATGCCCAGAATTTTTTTCCTTTTTGGATTTATAGGATATGCTTTTACGCCGCTTTTGATAACATTTTTTAAAATTTCATATCCTATTTTGCCCTTTCTGCTGGATGCACCTATTACTGCAACGTTTTTTGGCTTAAAGAATTGATCCATAATTACTCTTCACTCAAAACAACAACATCTTTAACGGATTTTACAGATTCAAATGGAAAGAGAAGATATCCTTCCTCATTCTGATGATAAAGACGGGGATCTATTTTGTCGGATGGTTCGACTATTAAATCTATTAATTTGCCAGTTCTTTCATCAACTGTTATGTTTCTTATTATCCCAAGATAGAGTCCCTCGCTACTCATAACCTTTCTGCCCCTCAATTCATTCTCCATTACCTTCATTTTAATCATAATGATATGAGTTTTTGCTTTTTAAATTTGTGGTTTTTAAAAGTAAGGCTACATCACTTCTATGCCTTTCTTTATTTCCTTCTTTGATACAGCCTTGCCAAGTTTCTTTTCCATCTCTCTATAATAATCCATCATTTCTTCATCAATGGATGGATGCACTTCTTCCAAGGCTTTCATGAAATGTTCTCTTTTAACAACTTTTGCATTCATGTTTTCACGCAATGCAATCATGCCCGCTTCCCTGCATATGCCCTCAATATCTGCTCCAGCATATCCTTCTGTTAGTTCTGCTAGCTCGTCCAAATCGACATCATTTGCAAGAGGCATGTTTTTGGTATGTATCTTGAAAATTTCCTTTCTTGCTTCCTTATCTGGAGGTCCAACAAGAATAAGTTCGTCAAATCTTCCAGGGCGAAGTAAAGAAGGATCTATTATATCTGGCCTGTTTGTTGCACCTATGATAACAACATCATTTAATTGTTCAAGTCCATCTATGGAAGTGAGTAGCTGGTTCACTACTGTCTCTGTTACCCTCGAGCCTTCATAGCTTCCTCTTCTTGGAGCTAGAGCATCGAGCTCATCCAAAAATATAATTGATGGAGCAGTCTGCTTAGCTTTCTTGAATAACTCTCTTATTGCCTTTTCACTCTCTCCAACCCACTTGCTGAATATTTCCGGCCCCTTTATCGATAAAAAGTTTGCTTGGCTTTCTGTTGCAACAGCTTTGGCAAGCAAAGTTTTGCCTGTACCAGGTGGCCCATATAACAAAATTCCTCTTGGCGGGCGTATACCCATCCTTTTGAATACCTTTGGATTTTTAAGAGGCCATTCCACCGCTTCAATGAGGCGTTGCTTTACATCGTGCAAGCCACCTATGTCATCCCATTTTACCTTTGGAATTTCAACCAGCACTTCCCTCAGCGCAGATGGCTCTATGGATTTCAATGCCTCCTTGAAATCGCTCATTTTAACAACCATCTTCCTTAATATTTCTGTTGGAATTGGCTTATCCAAATCAATCTCTGGTAGATAGCGGCGTAACGCACTCATTGCTGCCTCTCTTGCTAAAGCTGCCAAATCAGCGCCAACAAAACCATGAGTAACATCAGCTAAATAGTCCAAATCGACATCATCTGCAAGAGGCATGCCACGAGTATGAATCTGCAAAATTTCTCTTCTGCCATTCCTATCTGGCACTCCTATTTCTATTTCTCTGTCAAATCTTCCAGGGCGACGTAAGGCAGGGTCAAGTGAATCTGGCCTATTTGTGGCGCCAATTACTATTACTTTGCCCCTTCCCTTCAGTCCATCCATTAAAGTTAAAAGTTGTGAAACCACTCTCCTTTCCACTTCTCCATGCACTTCCTCACGCTTTGGAGCAATGGCATCGATTTCATCAATAAATATGATGGAGGGAGCATTCTTCTCTGCCTCTTCAAATGCTCTTCTTAGATTCTCTTCGCTCTGCCCATAAAATTTACTCATGATCTCTGGCCCATTTATTGTAAAGAAACTTGCTCCAGATTCATTTGCTACAGCCCTTGCAATTAATGTTTTACCTGTACCAGGTGGCCCATAAAGCAGCACACCTTTTGGAGGATCAATGCCCAGTCTTTCAAAAAGTTCTGGATGTTTTAATGGCAGTTCGATCATCTCTCTTATTTTCATTATTTCTTCGTGCAGGCCACCTATATCTTCATAGCTAACTTGTGGCAGCTTCAACATTTCCTCTTTTATAGGCTCCTCTCTAACAACAATATGAGTATCTTCTCCTATCAAAACAATTCCTTTTGGCTCTGTTTTTACAACACCAAAAGGCAATGAATTTCCAAATAAGGCAATGCCAGGAATAACTATTGTATCTCCAGCTGTAACCGGCCTTTTAAATAAGCCACGCTTAACTAAATTTTCTATTCCGTGCCCAAATTGAATGCGCTGACTTTGTGAGATAGCAGGAGCTATAACAACTTTTTCAGCTATTCTGGGCTCAGCCTTGCGAACAATGACTTTGTCTCCTATGCCGACTCTTGCATTTTTCCTTGTTAAATTATCTATTCTTATTATTCCCTTTCCTTCATCAACTGGACGGGCTCTCCATACTATTGCACCTGTTTTCCTTCCCCCTTCTATTTCGACAACGTCTCCAGGTGAAACTCCAAGTTGAAGGCGAGTTTCAGCATCAAGTCTAGCCCTTCCAGCTCCAACATCCTGACTCAATCCCTCGGCAACTCTTAGCACAACTTCTGCCATTTTACACCTATTTTATCATAACGTACTTATATTAATCTTTTGCTATCCGAGCGGGTTTGGAAGAGCCGCCAGAGTATATCCAGCTATGAAAAAAGGAGAAAAGACATCTTCTGCAGCAGGAAGAAAGAAATTTATTATTACGCCGATAAAGCCAATGAGCATTATGCCATCATCACTATTCATACTTTTTACGCCTTTAATACCAACTGTTGTTATCACACCGTCCTCAAGGCCGATGAGCATTGCTGGAACAGCAAGACGAACTGGCAAAAGATGTGTTAGGGCCGCAAAAAAAGCTGTAAAAAGAACGGCAGCAAAAGCATTTCCAGTTATTGCCAACATAAGAAAAAGGAAGGCTAAATCAGCAGTATAAAGAGCTATTCCTTTTCCGGCGCCAAAAATAAAACTCATGTAATTTGATATATTATTGGCACTCATCTTCATTATTGAGTCATTTACATTTAGAGAGGATAACAATAACGCAACGTCATTTTCTTTCATGCTTTTCATGTCTTTCATTAATTTTTCTGCTTCATTAATGCTCATTTCCTTTTTTATTTTTCTGATCCCATTAATGTCATAATAGGTTATGGTGACAACAGCTTTTTCTTCCCCAGCTTCTACTATGCTGCCAAAAGGTATGGCCAGCATAGCAATAGCAACAAAAACAGCAATTCCTTTCATAGTGTTATTACGGCGTAATATATATGCTTTACGACTTCTCTATTTTATATCCTGCTCTTTTTATTGCATCAATTGCTTTTTCTCGGTCCTCTGGATTTAGCAAGCCAACAGATTTTTTCTCAAGGGAGACATAAAAATTTTTTATGCCCTTTTTTCTCAATTCTTTTTCTATTGTTGCTTTACAATTTCGACAATGCATATCTGGCACAAATATAATTTCCTTTGCTTCCACCTCCTTTTCCAATAAAGGAAATATTAAAGCTCTACCAATCAATACCGCAAGTATAATGCCAGATAGTAATTTAACCCAGTATGGTGGCATGAAGGTGAGTGTGGCTATGTTTTGCCAGTAATCCCATATGAAGTTGAACGTTATGCCGGCAAATAAAGAGAGTGTTATGATGGAAAGCAGATATATGAGGAAACTTCTCCTGCCAAGCTTATATCTCACAAAAGATAAAGTTATTGTATTGGTTGCAGGGCCGGCTATTAAAAAAACGAGAGCAGATCCAGGAGAAAATCCCTTTGTAATGAGGGCTGTTGCTATTGGAATGGAGCCTGTGGCACACACATAGAGAGGTAATGAGATGGCGAGAGCTGCAAACATGTCATATGGATACGAAGCTTTTATCTGAAAAGGTATAGATGCTATTATTCCTCCTGCGATAACACCTATTACAAGCCATTTGCCCATATCTTGGGACAATTCAAGAAAAGCATATTTTAACCCATCTAAAAAGCTCTTTCTTTCCTCCTCATGTTTATGTTCCTTTATCTCTTTTCCGTCTCCTTCAATTATGTAATTCACGAAGCCAGTAAAAATGCCCGCAAAGAATGCAAAAAGAGGTCGGAAAATAGCAAATAAAGGGCCAAGTAGGGAGTATGTGGCAAGAATAGAATCAACACCTGTTGTAGGCGTTGAAACAAGAAATGAGAGTGTGGCGCTTTTACTTGCTCCCTCTTCATGCAAGGACGTTGCTATTGGTATTACCCCGCATGAACATACAGGCAATGGAACACCAAGCAGGCTAGCTTTCACTATGCTTTTTTTACCCCCACCCAGATGTTTTTTAATAAATGAACTGCCCAGATAAATATGAAGTAATCCAGCTATGAACATGCCCAATAAAAGATAGGGCGATATATCTAGCCATAGTTCAATTATCTCTTCAATCATTCCCAGTCAAGCAGTCTCCTTTCTCCTTCTATCTTCTTTATATCTGTTATGTCCTGCGTAACTTCTATTGTGCCAATATACTCGCCATTTTTTCTGACTGCAAAATATCTTATATATATTTTTCTTCCATTCATATCAAGCCAGAATTCTGCGGTGTCTCTATTTCCTCTCTTAAATTCTTCCAATATCCTATTCACAATATGAACACTTTTGCCTGGATGACAGTTCTGCACTTTTCTGCCTATTATGGCTTTTGTTCTCACAAAAATTCTATCCTTTGACTGACTGAAATATCTGACAGTATCATCTTTATCCACGAAAGTAATGTCAATTGGCAGTGTATTCAGCATAGCCTCAAGTTCTTCTTTTGATAAACTTCCTGTTTCAAAGTTAATCACACCCTCTTTTTCCTCACATGATTTTTCTTCATATTCAATCTTTTTCACCGGAGGTGTGAAGCAACAATATCCAATTTCATCAAATTGCTGTCTAATATCTTTCCATTCTTCTTCATCCATCACCTTTAAGGCTGTTGGGAAAAGAACATTATTTTCCTTATAGAAATGGCTGGATAGCATTTTTTGCAGAGCAGTAGCCATTTCCTTCAACTTTTCAAAATCTTTCTTTTCTGCAAATTCATAAATCTTCTTTTTTATCTCCCTTATTCTGTCATGCTCCATCCACATGATGGCGGGAGGCTCTGTTATGCCGTGCTTTTCTATATAAGGAAATAAAACATTTTCCTCCCTTAAATAGTGCTTTTCAGCCTCTTTCAAATGATGCACTATTTTGCTAACCTTTTCATCATCGTTTTCATTTGCCGCTTTATTCAATTTTTCAGCAAATTCAAGCAAAATTTTATGTTCCTCCATTAATATATACAAAGGATGCCATTCTGGCAATGAGATTGCTTTTTTCTCAACCGCCTCTTTAAAAATTTCTAAATGAATGTCACATAGTTTTTGAATTTCTTCCCGGGGTATACCTTCTTTAACCAATTCCTGTTCCACCTCTGCTATTTCTGCAGGTGTTAAGTCCTTTAAAATTTCCTTTGCTTTTTCCCTGACTTCTTCAATACTTGCACCCTGATGCAACTGTTTTATTATGCTCTTCAACACACCCTTTTTATCTCCCAAAGCTTCCATGATGGTATTACGGTGTAATATAAAAAGATTATGGGTGTTTAATGCAATCTGGAGGAACATATTTTACTAGCCTTACTACTCTCCCAGCCCTGTAAATCCTGTGGCCCTTTCTCCTCAGACAATCAGCATCTATCGAAAGAATAACCACTTTTTTATCATGTCTTAGAGCCGTTCTATGGGCATCTTCTTTGTTTATTGTTAAATGCACAAATTGTCTTTTCATGGGCTTAATACCTTCCTTCAGAATGCCTTCCAGATTTTTGTATGCAGTGCCATGGTAGAGAATTTTACTATCTCTATCCTCTTTATGATCAAGAATAACGTTGTAGCTATGACCATAACGAGCCCTTATTTTATTACCTTTAATTTCATATCTGTCTTTTTCATCGCTTTCAGCTACTATCCTCATATCTTTTTCTGTAACCCATGGATAAACTTTTCTAACTGCGGAAAGAAGCGCATACATTTCAACAAAGCCAGTTTTATCAGGCTTTATACTAAATTCCTCCGGAGCATGCCGCAAAATATAACACATGAGTTTACTGAGCTTAATTCTCTTTTCATTATTCATTATTCAACCCAGCATCATTTCCTCATATTCCTTCAGATATTTCATTGATTTTTTGACATCAACAAATAGCTTTTCCGCTTCCTCAATGTCTTCCCTTGTTATCTTTTTCCTCTTATGATATGAAGCAATGTTTGACGCAGGCGCTATAAGCTGGACAGCATATCGTAACGACGCCTTCACTCCTATTTCTGTTAAATATTCCAGAGCATCTTCCTCCATTTGCACTTTTTCTTCTTTCAAACGTATTTCCAGAATTTTCTTGATTTCATCCCTGTTGTATGGTTTAGTTGTTATTATGAGCAGCCTGTCAATGAAATCCAAAGGAACACCATGAGGGGAGTTTATATCTGTTCCTCTTATCTTTGCCATTCCTCTATTGGAAGCAAGAATGATGATTGGAGCCAAATCAGATTCCATTGCCCTGTTTAAAAATGCAAATGCCTCTATATCCAACATATGCACCTCATCAATAAATAAAACGCCTGGTATAATCTCTGCTCTTCCCTCATCAACCCATTTCTTGACCATTTCATCTACTTCTTGTCTCGTTTCATTTGTTATTTCTTCTTTTCCGCCAAAGAATAAGCTGAAGAAACTTCCCCTCCTTGATGTCGCTGCATCCAGATCATGCAATGAAAGAACATAGACAAATTCTTTTTCCTTGACGATACTTCCTTCCGGCAATTCAACTGTATCTTTAACATGCAAATCCATGCTCTCCTTTTTCAAAGCTTCTTTTGTTTTGCCTAACTTAACTATTCTTCCAGAGTCAGCATCTATTTGGATAACATCACCTACTTCCACATTCTGCTGAATCAGATATTGAGCAAAGGTCTCATCCACCCTGAATTGCTTTTCCTCATCCTTTGTTTTTAAGCCAAGTGTAGCTGATTTGGGCACTTGCTGATAGGGGTTGTATGGATGTGGCACCGTTTGAATATCGAGAGTTGTTACTTCTCCTTCGTAAATTTTTCGCATCTCATGTATTCTTACTCCTATAGCTTTTCTCAATGCCTGCATTAAAAATTCTGTCTTTTTCATTTCAGCAGAATAAATTTCTGAGCCAGAGATAGAAACAAAAGGAACATCCCTGCCAAGCTCTTTGGCTATGCCAACTGCTATTGCTGTTTTGCCTGTGCCAGGTGGACCAGCAAGTAAAATGGCTCTCCCTGCAAATCTACCCTTTTTTACCATATCAACAATTATGCCTGCTGCCTCCCTTGCCTCTGTCTGCCCGACTAAGCCATCGCCAACAAATTTTGCTTTTCTTCCTTCCAAACCCAAGCCAGTGATATGAGAGTGGCTACCTATTCTTTCAAACTTTGTCTCCTCCATTTTTATCACCTATTATTTCGAATATTATCTGTGTGAATACCCTATTTTTTCCAAATTTTCCATATATGGCTTTAAGCTCCTTTTCCAAATCCTTTTTCCTTTTCATTCCTTCCATAAGGACATCTTTTCTATTAATTTCCTTCCAGGGAATCTGCCTCACTTCAACAATGCGAGCTTTGCCTATGTACTCTCCTCCCGCTATTATCTTCACTATTTCATCCTTTTTATAATTTTTTGTCCCTATTCTAAGCGTTGCTACCTTTTTCCCTTGCTTCAGCAAACTTTTGTATTTCTTTTTGAAATTCAAGCACCTCATCTTTATCACCGTAAAATTCATTCACAATTTTTTTGATAACCTCAATCAGCATTTCCTTGCATTTCTCTTCATCTTTGCCTATTATACCGGCAACTCTATCCCAGCTTTTGCACTGTAAATTTTTTGTAAGCAGGAGTAATCTCTCTTCATCATTTAAAATTTTTTTCCTGTTGCTGAGGAAGAAATTATATGATAACTTGAACAAACAATCTTTTACTGTTTTATAAGTCAGGCCAGCTTTCCATATATATGCCAGTAATCTGCTCAGCTCTTTTTCATCTATACCTAAATCAATTTCCCCTCCTTCATATGAATCTAAAATCATTAAAGCAACTCTGCTGTTTAAATCGCGTAATGGCTCAATAAGCCAGTACATGAATCTTTTCATGAACTCTCTTCTCATCTCTCTCAATTCTTTTTCAAATTTTTCATTCAATGGCTTTATAACAGCAACAGAATATTCAGCGCTAACCTCATTCATGCTTGTTGTCATATGCATCGGCAAAAATCCATTTTTCATCCAGAATTTGAGCAATGAGACAGTAGCGCCGAAGCTCGCTCCCACATAATCAAGATGCATTTCTCTTGATTCCTTTATAACATTTTCCAATGCCTTTGAACCTATTCCATGCCTGAATAAATCAGGATGAACTGCTATTCTAACAATTCTCATTCCTTTGTATTGTCCAAGCTTCTTTTTGCGATAATGCCTTATCATTATTTGAGGGATAACATTGCCAGGAATCATTGAGCTTTCATAATAGAGGCGATGGCAGTCTTCCTTGCTCATGTTTCCTTCCAGAGCAAGCTGCATGGAGCAAATTATCTTGCCCTCATAGCTTAAAGCGCGAGCCATCTGATTGGGAGCATCACATAATATTGCCAAATCGTTGGGATTATTTTTGTAATGAGCTAAAATGAGGATGCCGAAGAACTGGCG
>JAJRYN010000158.1 GCA_024275755.1 archaeon
CATTTCTGGAAAGATAAAGGGAGCTGCTCTGTATTCTCCTTCTGGCAAAAAGGTTGCAATGGAAGGAGAGCAGATGGAAGGGTATGTGGTGGAGAGAAAAATATTTGAAAAGTGGCTGGCATCTGAAGCTATAAAAGCAGGAGCAAAGTATATGGTAAAAACACAGGCAATGGGAATGGAAAGAATCAATGGAAAATGGAAAGTTAAGATAAAAAGTATTGAAGGCATGCAGGAAGTAGAAGCAAAACTCGTTATAGGAGCAGATGGGGTGGAAAGCAAAGTTGGAAGATGGGCAGGATTGAATACTGTAAATAAAATTACTGATTATCACTCTGGCATTCAATTTGAAATGGCAAATGTGAAAATCAACGAAAAATACATCCACTTATTTTTTGGAAGAGATGTTGCTCCATTAGGCTATGCATGGATATTTCCCAAAGCATTTTCTGCCAATGTTGGCTTAGGCATACTGGAAAAAGGGGCAAAAATGAAAGCATATGACTATTTGATCAAATTTATCAAAGAGCATGATGAAATTTTCAAAAATGCACAGCCTATCGAGATAAATGCTGGAGGTGTACCAGTAGCCCATTTTACAGAAATGGTTGCTGACGGGGTCATGTTAGTAGGAGATGCAGCCCAGCTTGTAAATCCAATACATGGCGGAGGAATAACTCGAGCTATTCATTCTTCAATCATGGCTATAGAAGTGGCAGATAAAGCTTTGAAAAAAGGAGATGTTTCAAGGGAAGTGCTTAAGGAATATGAGAAGATGTGGGATGAGGAATATGGGGAAAAGACAAAGAAGCTTATGAAATTAAGGGCTTTTCTTGAAAAGCTTGAGGATAAGGATTTTGAATTGCTGGCTGACATTTTGCAGGGAGAAGATATATATGCATTGACTCAGGCGAAACTGAGTTTCCTGATTAAAAAGGTTGTGACAAAGCCTGCTTTGCTTGGCTTAGCGAAGAAATATCTCATGGATTAGGAAAATAGGATACTAAAACTTTTATTCTATTTTTCATTATTTAATCATGATTAGAAAAGCTGTTGCATTATTTGCGGTATTGTTAATTTCTGGGATTTTTATTGAAGGCGGAAATTTTGTTATGAATGAAGACGAAATTTCTAATGGCTTTAACGGTATTTCATGGACTGAGGTTATTCCTATCAAAAAGGTTGCTTTTGTCGGTTTTGATGAGGAAAGTTATCTGGATGATTATGCATATCTTGCAGCCATACCTGCAACAACCTTTTATAAAAACAATAAATTATATTCATATCCTTTGCTTTTTTATGAGGAAAGAGAAATAAATGATAAGAAGGAGCTCACGTTAAATGCTAGCCAAGGAATAAAATATTTCATGGAAGATTGGCTTTCTTATTGCAATAATGTTGAAATCGAATTAATAAATGCTGAAAATGCAAAAAAATGGGATGCACATTATTCCTACATAAATTCCACAAGCATATATGATGTTGCTGCCAAAATTGCGACAAAACACTGGTTGAATAGTAAAGAGTGCATGGTTGCGATAGCTGGTGATTTCTATAATGAGAGAAAGATCGATGGAGAAATGAGTACAGAAATTGGTGAGGCTGCCACTGATTCTTTTTCCATTTCTCTGCCAGAGCCAGAGGGAATAGGAGGTGTATACAAATCTTTTGAAATAAGAGAGCCGTATAAATATATAGAAGTTAAAGTCGAGTGGAACCCGTTGCTCAGAGGAAAAGATATTGATTTACAGCTTTATGATGATGCAATAGGGATGGTTGATGCATCAGAAAACTGGAATGCCTTGGCTGGAACATATGAAAGTGTTGAATCTTATATTTTTAATTATGGAACATGGGAAGTCGGCTTAACCAATATGCCCACCGAGGCAATAATGGAAAACATATCAGCAGAGATGTTTAAAGCAAGTAATAGAGAATATGAAGCAGAGATTTACTTATATCCTGGAAAAATAATTGATTTACCGTTCATAAATTTCTTGGCAAAAAACGTGAGCATAAATATAGAATGTAATAAGAATATCTCATTTGGTGCTTTGCTGCTCTCGGAGAAGAACATAGCATATGAAGCCTTTAAAGGTAAGGGGCAGCTAAAAATGCATTTCGATGAAATTGGAGGTGGCAATTACTCTATATGCATCTTTGTGATGGAGGACTCCAATAACCTGCAATTTAAGATTGACTATGGATGGAATGAAGTCGATAGACAGCAAATAGATTCTTTTGCTTCTGCTTCCCAGGCAGCGATAATGGCTTCTTTAATGGATATTCCATTACTTTATGTTACACCCGACAGTATTCCAAATGAAACAAAAAACGCAATGAAGGAATTAGGAGTGGAAAAGGTATATGTTGTGGGAAATTATCCTCACCAGCTGGAAGAATTTGTTGAAGTTCAACATTACAGTTTGCAGGAAGCATATGAAAAAATTTATGAAATAACCGGTAGCAACGACGTTGTCTTTTCTTCTGCCAGCCCCTGGAGTTATTGGCTTGCTGAGGAACTCAAACAAAAAGGTGAAAAGGAGAAGGCACTTTATATTGCTCCTGCTACCTATGCTGCGCTACATCATGGATGTCCTCTTTTTATCGTTGAAGAACATAAAGAACTGAGTGAGGCAGCAAGCTGGGTAACTGATTTCTGGAAGAGAGATAGCAGGGCGAGGCAGCCGCCTTCGGTGGCATGCATGTATCTGATGGCAAAACAGGTTTATGATTTTCTGATTGCTCTGGGTATAGATAAGGAGGGAAAAGAAGACATTCTTACTGTGGCTGGACAGTTTGACATTGGTATAGGATGGGACAGAGCTTTTGTGGGGAAAGCTAACCCAGGCAGGATACTGGGCACTCCTGTCGACACGGCATACTGGATTTGCAGGAGCATTTTTTATCCTGCTTTAATTTTTCAGAATCCTGCTTTAAGAGAGGAGGGAATAACCTTGATAAATGGAAGTAAAAGCAGAAGAGACGCTCTGGGGAGACTTCATATAATAAAGCCAAGTATGGAGGAACATTTTTATTATCCTGTATTGCAGACATGGGTCTCTTACTGTCATGAATTTAATAAAGAAGCAAGCAAGTATTGGGGGTGTAAATATACAACCAGGGATGGCATTACACCCTATGAAACACCCTCACCATACCGAATAGATGAAGGAGTTACTGACAAAGTTGGTGCATACTGGCCAGATATGAGTACTTCAGAGGTTGTCCCATTTTATCTGAAAAAACTTGGATATGCCAATGTTTTTTCAACCAATTTTACCGCTACAATGGATAATTTGAATCGTGGAGCTATAATGTGGTTTGAGGGAATGCACGCCAGCCATGCAAGCTCGGGAGTAGTTGGATTCTGGGATCCAGATGCAAACTGGACAAAAATGTTCTATTACTTTAAGGATTTGCCACTTATAGGCAATGTTCTCAAAAACAAAAAAATAAATACAGAGCCAAACCCATGGCGCGGATACGAATTTGGACTATGGCGACAGGCATTTTTTAGATGGGGTATTGGCAGTAAAAGCACACAAATTTTCCAGACGGGTAGCACAGAAAATCCAGATGTAATTGTGATGGATAAATACATTGGATGGGATTGGCGCGCGGGCATGTATGGCGATGGAGTCGTGATAGCCATATTGCAACAGGTTGCCACAGAAATAAAAACAGGATATGATATTGATGCCGCACTGAAAAATTTACATTCATGTGGCATAAATGCTGGCATATCATGCTATATTGCTGCCACATATCTCCACATAACCCTCATAAGGCATGGCTCAGTTTTCCAGATTATTGATCCATGGCTCACATCGTGGTATTGTAATTTTGCTGTAGAAATGTTTGCTCGATATCTTGCAATGGGCTATACTGCTGGAGAAGCGTATGAAAAAGCAATAAGTCATGTTGGTATTGAATATCTGACAGGCAAGTGGTGGTGGGATATTTGTGAAAATGTATGTTATTTTGGCGATCCAAGCCTGAGAGTATGGAGTCCTGTATATTCGTGGGAAGAACCCGATGCCATTGAGCCTGAAATAATAGGAGAGCACGTCATTTAAATATCTTTAATTCTCTGGTGCTGTTAACTTAACGAAATTTTTCGATAAAAATATGCACCCCACCCCATTGATTACATTTTGAGGTGAACAAAATGCGAGGGGATGGGGTGCAATTATTAAAATACTTACTGAAAGAAAAATCTATCGTTATTAGAGAAAGAACACCAATTGAGATAATGTTATACAGCGTTTTCCTTTATCTTTGCAAACTTTCTCTAAGAGATGTTGTAATGGCCATTCGTATTTTCGTTAAAAGAAGTAGAACTGCCATATGGAAATGGATACAGAAATTTGGCAATGTAGTTAAAGAACATATTGCAGATGAAATGCCCAATATTGTCGTCATTGATGAAACAATACTTCAGATAGGAGATACAAAATTCTGGTTCTGGTTTGTTCTGGATCCAGAGAACAAAAAGATAGTTCTTTTCATGATAAGCAGAAGTAGAACAGATTTTGCCTGTAAAAAACTTGTTTATAAAATGTGGGAAATGTATGGAAAATTACCATCTATAGCATTGACAGATGGTGGAGCATGGTATTCGATGCTAAGAAGATATGGAATCCAGCATGAAATTATTTCTGGAGGAATTAGAAACTATATTGAAAGAGTTATTGAAACAATAAAAGATAGAACTAGAATCTTTGACCATTATTTCCCAAGTAAAAGATGGAAAATGATGCATGTTGAATTGTGGTTATCTCTTTACATTTTCTATTACAACTGGATACGGAGTCATTTGAGTTTATCAAATAATTCTCCTGTTTTCCATAGCAGGAAAATAAAAATAGAAAATGAATACGAAAGATTTATAGTAGCATTGCAGGAGGTGCTGCAATGCTAAAGTTAACAGCACCCTGCGATGGACATAAATACTTTTTTGTTGGTTTATCACTACTCATTACATAATTTATATAATATCTATACAACATAAATTCAGTATAGCCATATACTCAACTAATATATTTTTTCTTGTTGTTTTCGATGATGAAGAGCTTTCCTTTTCTTTTCGCTTTTGCTGCTTTTCTTCGCTGCACCTCATTGAATTCTTCTATGCTTATTATTGCCTCATGCTCCCCTTTAAAAATGAAATCTTCCCATTCCATCAAACCACAGTAAACTGGATTGGAGAGAATGCGAGATATTGTTTTTCTATCCCACCTGCCACCTTTCTTCGTTCTTATTCCTCGCCTGTTAAGCTCATCAGCTATGTCTTTCATGCTCATGCCATCAACATACATCTCAAATATCTCTCTCGCAACTCTCAACTCCTTTTCCACACCCCGCAACATCCCTCCATCATATTCATAGCCATATGGCGCTGGCGAGCCAAGCAAACCCTTGCCTTGCTTTGCTTTTTGGCGCATGCCGTCATAGACGCGCTCACCAATCTGCTCGCTTTCCAACTGGGCTATACGCTGTATAATGTCCATGACAAATCTTCCCATCGCCGTGGATGTATCCAAACTTTCTGTCATTGAAACGAATTCTTTATTTTTGTTTCGCAACTCTTCCATCATGAGCATGAAATTTTTTGAATTTCTGTGTATACGATCCATTTTCATCACAAGCAGCACATCCCATTTATCAATGTCCTCCATCATTTTTTGGTAAGCAGGACGGCGAATATCACGCCCGCTGTAGCCATCATCAACATACTCGCCAGCTATCTCCCAGCCTCTCGCCTTGCAGTAGCTACGCAGCTTCTCTAGCTGACTATCCAGGCTAAAGCCCTCTTTCGCCTGGTCTTCAGTGCTGACACGAGCATAAATCGCAACTTTTTTTACTCCATTCTCCATTTTATCGTGGCCATCGGTCTACCGTTAGCCACAATATTTTGACAGCATATAAGTTTTATCAAATTTTTCAGGCAAAAATTTTGGATTGAAACGCTCATTGGCTGCATTGTCAGCATGCAAAAATTTTTTAATTTTGCTGAAAACATTATTAAGTTTATGTAGTATCTAAACACCATTTATTTTATCATCTCGATGCCTAAACCAAAACAAAATAACTTATTTTTTCATTTTGCATTGTGTTCGAAAAAGTGAAGGAGGCAATAAATCCATATTCCAACCCAGCTGAGAAGTATGACAAGGCAGCAGACTTTTATCACTTAATAATGGGTGTGTGGGAAATAAAGGCAAATAGAGAAGCGATGAAAATGGCTGATTTAAAGCCGGGCGAGATTTTTCTTGATCTGGCAGCAGGTACTGGCTGGGTGTTTAAAAGACTGCTTGAAAAGGCAGAAGGCCTAGCAGTCGATTTTTCATGGAACATGTGCAGACATTGCAAAAATTATGGCAACGTTATCCAAGCAAATGCTCTGTCTTTACCATTCAAAGACGAATGCTTTGATGTGGTCTTTTCCAGCTTTTTGCTCGATCTCCTGCCTTTAAACAAAATCCAGATTGCCATAACGGAAATGAAGAGAGTCGTCAAAAAAGGGGGCAGAATTGTTGCCGTTGCATTAAGCAAAGAAGGCAGAGGCATAGCTAAAGCAGCTCGCATTCTTTACGAAATTTTTTATGATTTCTGGCCAACAATAGGCGGCTACAGGGCAAGCAGCCGCCCAATCTATCTGCAACACGAAATAAAAAAGGCTGGCCTGAAAATTGTTGAGAACAAACTAACAAAAATTCCGCTTTTTCAATTTCCCATGGAGATATGCATTGCACAAAAGCCATAATTTTGGCTGGAACCCCCCTAGTTTCTGTGTAAAATTTGCCATTTTATTAAATGCAGTGTGATAGCATATAACACTAAAATTAATTTAAAGCTTTATGTTTATTCCCATGCAAAAAAGCAAAAGAGCGCACGACAAACTATTCATACTGGCGGAGAAGATGCTATCATCTACTTTCCTCCGGCATGCCTACATAAATTTTTTTGAGAGAGCAACACTGGAGGAATTTGAAATGGCTGGTATAAAAAAGGGGCATAATGTGCTGCATATTGGTTGCGGGCCATTGCCCAATACCATCATAAGCCTGGCAAAGAATATTGATGCAAATTATGTTGGCATCGATAAGGATGCAGAAGCTGTTGAGATAGCAAGAAAAATTGTCAAAGAATATGGCCTTAAAAATGTCATAATTGAGGAAGGAGATGCATTGAGCTACCCTGTAAAAGATTTTGATTTCATAATAATCTCATTTGGGGTGGAACCAAAAGAAAAAGTTTTTGAAAGATTGAGGAAGGAAATGAAAGAGGATGCAAAAATAGTTTACAGGAAAACATGGGATTTCATGGATGCCATATATGGAAGAAAGGATTTTTTGCCCTTTGGATTCAAAGTTGTGGCATTTCATAACAGGAGAGACTTCATTAAATCCTATCTCCTAGAAAAAGTTTAAATTAAATGTATATTTAGTATATGTTGTTTATTTACTATATATATTAAGTAAACTAAATCACAATCCTTTTTCTTATTGCAATACCGGAGCCGGCGATAACGCTTATCCATCCAGCAAATTTTTTATCTAGAGATCTGTCGCCAGTATCAACATATAAAAAAGGAGTTTGCATCAATTTTTGAGGAGTTGCAACCACAATTATATTTTTTATTCCTACTTTCTCAATCACCCTGCTGCTTATTTGCTGATTTCCTCTGCCAAAAATGAATCCTTCACCACCTATAGGACTTACAATTATTCTTGCTCTTTTTCCTTCTATCGCCTTTAAAATTTCTTCCTCATTTGCATCTCTTGCTATTATTTTTCCGTTTTCAACGATATCTACACCCAGTAATGTTTTTTCTATGCCCATCTCGTCTGCTATTGCCTTTACTGTACTTCCTGGCCCAAGAACATAGGTTCCTTCTTTACATATCAAAGCCATAAATTTTGCAATTCCTCTCTTTGCTTCATTCTCTCCTCCAAAAATTCTCTTTCCATTCTGAAGGAAATTTTTTATCGCTGGACATAAAGCATATCCAAAAAGTTTTATTTTCAACGTATCTTGACGAAATGCTACCTCATCAATATCCATTATTTCTCTTTCTACTCTTTCAGCTTTTCCTTCCATAAATGCATTTACAATTTCTAGGGCTTTATTCACATTTATTGCAAATACTCCAGAATACATTTTAACGCCAGCTGGGATACCTAAGATGGGCACCTTTTTACTAACTGCATTATAAACATCTCTTGCAGTTCCATCGCCACCAACAAATACAATTAAATCAGCGCCATGCTTCAAAAATTTCCTGCAGGCTTTTATTGTATCATCAGCGCTTGTCTTCTTCGGTGTTTTATAAATAATTTTTCCATCGATGTAATCTGCTCCCATCGTAGATGAACATGTTATAACATTTGCATCCAGAAATTTGCAGAATTCAGCAGCTTTTGCAGGAGCAACTGGAGTCCCTCCTCTCTTCAATGCTTCCTCCACATCATCGCTTCCTTTTAAGCCGACTTTGCCACCTATGCCTGCTATCGGGTTAACAACAAATCCTATATGCATGGTAAACGCTGTATTGCCTCTCTTATTAATTCCTCAGGGTATTCATAATCCTGCAACATACCATTATTGTATAAGTCATATGCTGCCAGATCAAAGTGGCCATGTCCGCTGTTAACAAAACATATCACCTTTT
Source organism: archaeon (assembly GCA_024275755.1). Classification (GTDB taxonomy): domain Archaea; phylum Thermoplasmatota; class E2; order UBA202; family JdFR-43; genus JdFR-43. The sequence goes on from JAJRYN010000158.1 coordinate 8,675, forward strand.
CTTCTTTCTTTTTCCTGCATCTTATTGCTTCATCTATTGCAGCTTTTAAACCATGAGCTGTTTCAGGTGCAACAACAAATCCTTCTGTTTGGGCAAAAATTTTTGCAGCTTCAAAAACTTCATTCTGATAATAAGCTCTTGCCTCCACAATGCCTTCATCGACAAGCTTGCACAGCAATGGCGCATCCCCATGGTAGCGAAGCCCTCCAGCATGTATAGCAGGAGGAATGAAATCATGGCCAAGTGTATGCATTTTGAGCAAGGGTGTCTGCTGAGCTGTATCACCAAAATCATATGCATATATTCCTTTGGTCAATGTTGGACATGCCATTGGCTCTGCTGCAATGAATTTTATTTCTTCACCCTTCATCTTATCTGGAACAAATGGAAATATTCCACCAGAGAAATTGCTCCCTCCTCCAACGCATCCACATATTACATCTGGCTTCAAATCAAGCATATCAAACTGCTTTTTCATTTCCAGGCCAATAATTGTCTGATGCAGAACAACATGATTTAAAACTGAGCCAAGAGAATATTTTGTATTTTCATGCTTGATTGCATCTTCTATTGCTTCACTTATAGCAATGCCCAGGCTTCCAGCTGTAGATGGCATTTCCTGCCTCACTTTTCTGCCAAATTCTGTTTTATCACTCGGGCTTGGTATAACTTCAGCGCCCCACGTCTGCATCAATATGCGGCGATATGGCTTTTGTTCGTAGCTGCATTTAACCATATAAACTGTGCATTTTAAGCCAAAGAATCTGCAGGCAAAAGCCAAGGCAGAGCCCCACTGCCCGGCTCCTGTTTCAGTTGTGAGGCGCTCTACACCCTCCTTTGCATTGTAATATGCTTGTGCAACAGATGTATTTGGTTTATGGCTTCCTGGGGGGCTCACTCCCTCCCATTTATAAAATATTTTTGCAGGTGTTTTCAGAAACTTTTCCAAGCCTATCGCCCTATACAAAGGGGTGGGCCTCCATATCCTGTATATCTCTTTTACTTCCTCCGGTATCCTTATCCATCTATCCTTGCTCATCTCCTGTTTTATCAGTGCCTTAGGAAAAATTGGCTCCATATCCTCTGGCTTCAATGGCTCTAGTGTTGCAGGATGTAAAGGAGGGGGAATTTCTATATCTGCCTGTATGTTGTACCATTTATCTGGCATATCTTCCTCTTCAAGCAATATTTTCCTTTCTTCCATGAGAAGATATATTTGCAAAGTATATAAAATTTTGTATAAAATTGTCCTTCAATGCATAAAATTATACATTATAGCAAAATTCTTATTCTCTGCCACATATTATATTATGTGGAAAAAAATTCTAATGAAATATTTCAGGAAGTATCCTGCTCAGCAGAAAATAGCACAACTCCTTCTTTCATATGGGTTGTGTGTTAAAAATGGAAGGGTTTATTGCGGAGATATTGAGCTTTCTTTCTCAAAAATTGCTAGGGCTGCTGGAGTTGATAGAAGAGCTGTTATGAAAACAGTTGAAACAATTGAAGGGAAAAGGGAATTGAGAAAGATTTTTTCTCTGCTGCAACCAACATGCAATTTTAAAGAGTTGGCTCCTGAGATGAAATGGGGTGTTGTAGAAATAATTCCCACCGATGCTTCCATGCCAGGAATACTCGCGGATGTGGCAAAAATACTGGCAGATGAAAAGATAAGTATTCGCCAGGCAAATGTTGATGATTATATGATAACGGAAGAGCCAAAACTTTTTATTGTAACAGAAAAAGCATTGCCCACTCATTTAATAAAAAAACTTGGAAAAGCAAAGGGAGTAAAAGGGGTTACTGTATATTAAAAAATAAAAAGTGGGCCCGCCGAGATTTGAACTCGGGTCTATGACTCCCGAAGCCACAAGGATAACCAAGCTACCCCACGGGCCCTGGAGAAATAATTTAGCTCCTTATTTTAATTTTTGTGGATAAAAATAATATAAAGATAATAAAGGAAAAATAGATGGGAAAAGATTATAGATCTGTTGCCACAGCTTCTGGGGTTGTTTCAATGCTTTCTCTTGGCTTGAAAAGACTTATTATCAATACATTCCTGCTTTTGCTACCATATAAGCCCGCTTCATCAAATGCCTTTACTGTAAGATTCTTTGTTCCAATGTTGCCTCCCCATTTCCATGTGTATGGAGGTGTTGTCACATTTGCCATTTCTTCTCCGTCAACATAGAATTTAACAACCTCTACGCCTATATTATCTGTTGCAATTGCTTCAACAGTTATCTTTCCTATAACTATTGTCTTGCGGAATGTCGGCAGAATGTTTCTTCCAAAAACATACAGTCTCTTCTCTGCAGGAGTTGCTATATCAACAGACGGCGCTGTCTTATCTATTTTTATTGTAACGTTTCTCACATCTTCAACATTTCCTGCTTCATCATCAGAATAAAATTCCAGTAAATGCACTCCTTCTTCGCTAATTACAAATGGCTCTTCATATAAAGTCCAGTTTCCTCCATCAAGCCTGTAAAATGTTGCATTTATTCCACTGACTGTTTCATTTACTGTGAGTTTAACAGTCACATTACTGATATACCATCCATTTTCTCCCAGAGTGCCATTTAACTCAACTGTAGTGCGAGGAGCAGAGGTATCCACTGTTATCTGGCATGTATCCTCGTCATGCGCCCCAAAATCATCTGTAACATTCAATAACACAGTATATACTCCATCCTCTGAATATGTATGCTTAACAATTTTTCCTTCTCCTGTTGTTCCATCTCCAAAATCCCAGCGCCATGAAACTATGGTGCCATCTGGATCATAGCTGGCAGAGCCATTCAGAGTAACTGTTCTTGAATTAACAAGCTGATCGGGCCCCGCATCAGCAACAGGTGGCTGATTTTCTATGGTTATATTTTTCTCTGCTACATCTGCAGTTAAGTTGCCGCTTATATTCCATACAACAACAAGTGTTACAGTATATACACCTGGTCTTGCATACTGATGCGTTGGATTCTGCTCAATGGAACCATTTCCGTCTCCAAAATACCAAACTCTTTCCACTATGTCTGTTTGAGGCGTAGAATTATCCATAAATTGCACAACATCTGCAGTTGATGGATTCTCTGGAGTCCATGTAAAATCTGCCCTTGGGTCATCAACTCCATTAACGTATCCTATGAAAGAGCACATTAACAATGCTGCAACAATAATACTTTTATTCATCTTCATCCCTATTAAATGTTATGTCGTAAAGGTTTTTAAGTATATCGGATATAGCTCAAATATAAAGAGAAGATTGTAATTTAAGAATAATTGTCTTTTTATGGATTGTTACCACTTTCCTGACTCATTGTCTCCCTTTATGAAAAATGTTTTTAATTTTCTTCCTCAATGATAAATGAGCTGTGAAAACATTTTAATTCTATATACTCCCCCCATAAATTCTTTATACAAAATTTTCATTACCTTTTTATGCTAGAAGATTTAGAGCCTAAGATAGTGTGGAAATATTTTGAGGAGATTTGTAAAATTCCGAGATGTTCAAAGCATGAAGAAAAGATTGCAGAATACATAATGGAAGTGGCTAAACAGCATGGACTCGAAGTGGAAAAAGATGATGTGGGAAATGTTATTGCAAGAAAAAAGGCAAATGGCTACGATAATGCGCCAATGGTGACATTGCAGTGTCACATGGATATGGTATGCGAGAAAAACAAGGATGTGGAGCATGATTTCAGTAAAGATCCTATTCAGCCATATGTGGATGGAGAGTGGGTTAAGGCAAAGGGAACAACACTGGGAGCAGATAATGGCATTGGCCTAGCAATGTGCCTTGCTCTGATGGAAATAAAGGATGCGAAGCATGGACCTTTAGAATTTCTATTCACAGTTGATGAAGAAACCGGGCTAACAGGAGCTTTTGGACTGAAAAAGGAATTTATAAAAGGCAAGCTACTCATTAATCTGGATAGTGAAGATTTGGCGTAATATATATAGGATGTGCAGGAGGGGGAAATTCAACAATAAAGCTGCCATTAAAATTCAAAGAAGTCGATAAAGAAGGGTTAAGAATAACTGTAAAAGGGTTAAAAGGCGGACATTCAGGCATAGAAATCGACAAAGGAAGAGCAAATTCAATAAAGTTGCTTGCCCGCATATTGTACAACATAAATGCAAGGGTAAGTAAAATCGAAGGTGGAGACAAACACAACGCGATACCAAGAGAAGCAATGGCAGAAGTTGTGGCTGGAGAAGATGCAATAGAAAAGATAAAGGAGCTGGAATCTGCATTCAGAAATGAATATTCAAGAACGGAGCCAAATTTGAAGGTGGAAGTAGAAAAATGCAGGATAACAAAAGTGCTTGATGAAGAAACAAATGAGAAATTAATAAAACTGCTTATGTCACTGCCACATGGTGTGTTAGCAATGAGTCAGGAAGTGGAAGGGCTTGTAGAAACATCAACAAATCTTGCAACAATAAGAATGGATGGAGAAGCAACAGTTGTCATGAGTTCAAGAAGTTCGATAAACTCTGCCTTAGATGCAGTGATGCAGAGCATAAGATGTATGGCAGAGCTTGCAAAAGCGAGTGTTGAAGAGGGAAGCAAGTATCCTGGGTGGAAACCAAATCTTGATTCCAGATTACTAAAAATAGCATCGGATGCATTTAAGGAGTTATATGGAAAAGAACCAGAGAAAAAGGCAATCCATGCTGGATTAGAAACAGGAGTAATAGGAGATCTCACAGGAATAAACGAGATTATTTCCATAGGTCCACAAATAGAACATCCTCATAGCCCTGATGAAAGAGTGCATATAAAAAGTGTTGAAGAATTCTGGAAATATTTGCTGCATCTGCTTGAGAAGGTAGCAAGAGAATGGTGAAGGGAGTAGCCATAGCTACTATTCTTTTTCTCCTCTCCCTTAATTTTAATTTTTTTGATGGCGATTATGTAAAAGAAACTTATATGGTAGAGATGAGAGATGGTATAAAACTTGCTACAGATGTGTATCTTCCTGGAGATGGCTCAGGCTCATATCCTGTTGTTCTGATAAGAACCCCATATAATAAAAATGGTACTTCTGAAGAACTTGTAAAAGCTTTTGTGAGCAGAGGATACGCTCTGGTTGTTCAGGATTTACGTGGCACCCATGCTTCAGAAGGTATATTCAGAGCTTTTCTTGATGATGGCTGGAATGAATGTCAGGATGGAAATGATACTGTGCAATGGATTTTGAGTCAGGAATGGTGCAATGGCAAGATAGCGGTATGGGGCGGCTCTGCAATGGGAATAGCTGGCTATATGCTTGCTGGCAGCTGTAATGTTACTTGCATGCTAATTGCCATAGCTGCATCTAATATGTATAAGCATGCTGTCTACCCTGGAGGAGAATTCAGAATAGATGCTGAGGAATGGCTTAAAGAGCAGGAAGCAGAATACATGGTGAGGATATTTGAGGAGCATTATAACTATGATGACTTCTGGAGACAGCTTGATTTATCAACAAGATATAATCATGTTGGCACACCAATTTACCACATTGGAGGATGGTATGACATTTTTGCAGAAGGAACAATGGATACATTTTTAGGGTTGCAAGATAAGGGAAATCAAAAGTTGCTGATGGGGCCGTGGACTCATGGCGAATTCCTTACAACCCAGCAGGGTGATTTGATTTATCCAATTAACTCACTGCTTGATGTATATGGCGAGACAACTGGATGGCTTGATTACTGGATGAAAGGAGAGGAGACGGGAATAATGAAGGAGAAAATAAGATTCTATATGATGGGAGAGTGCTCAACAAAACAGGGATATAAAGCTAAAAGTGGCGCAGGAAATGAATGGTGGGTATGCAATGAATGGCCTCCTTTTATTGTCGAGCCAACAAAGCTATATCTGCATGAAAATGGTTTGCTGAACTATGATATGCCGTATGCCGAAGAACCAGATTCATTTTTATATGATCCTTCCAACCCTGTTCCAACCATTGGTGGAAGAAATCTTGTTCTGCCATCTGGGCCAATGAAACAGAATGAAATTGAGGAGAGAGAGGATGTTCTAGTATATACCTCTCTCCCCTTAGAAAAGCCTGTTACAATAGCAGGAAAAGTTATAGCTCATTTATGGATAAGCTCATCTGCAAAAGATACTGATTTTTCTGTTCGCCTGTGCGATGTTTATCCTGATGGAAATTCGTATATAATAGCGCATGGCATCTTAATGGCAAGGCATCGCATTTCCTTTGAAAGAGAGGACTTTCTGGAAGGAGGAATATATGAATTGAATATATCTATTGGAAATACAGCGATTATATTCGATAAAGGACACAGAATAAGAATTGATATTACATCCAGCAATTATCCAGCATTTGAGAGAAATCCAAATACAGGAGATGCTTTCAGAAAAAATGATAGTTATGTTGTTGCCGAAAACACCATTTACCATGATGCTGAACATCCATCCTACATTTTACTTCCTGTATTAAATGAATTCAAAATTGAGCCAGAAGATGGTATATTCATTGCTGGAAAGAAAGTTATGAATGCAAAAACGCTTGTTATAATAGGGAAAATAAATTTTGAGGTAAGGGCAAATTGCAGCAAAGCCATCTTTTATCTGGATGGCGAGAAAAAATATGAGGACTATGATGAGCCATTCATCTGGCAGTTTGATGAGTTTGCCATAGGATTTCATAAAATCAAGGTGGAGATTTACAGCAAGGATGGAAAAATGGTTGGCAGAGAAAAAGAAATCATAATTTTCAATATATGAATTGCACGGCAGAAGCAGCAATTTTAATAAGGAGTTGTGTATTTTTGGGTGTGGGAAAAAAAGCATTGATTGTTCTGCTAATTGCCATTCCTATGCTTTCAGGATGTGTATATGTGGATAAAATGGTGGAGCTTCTCACTCCTCCACCTCACTATGAATGGATTAAAGTTATAAATGTTGAAGAGAGTTTTGGATGGCTTGATATTATAAATGCTGAGATGGCAAAAATAGCAGACTATCCGATATTTATAAAGAACGATACAAAATATCTCCACATTTACGTTCACGTTGACTTTTCCAACCCAATCAATCCGGATTTCAAAACCCTTAGCCAGGGAAATCTAAATTTAACGATAATAATGCCCGATGGCGAGAATGTGACAAAAAGTTACTGTACAACAGGAAAATTGCATTCTTATGATGACTATTTCTATTTTACCTCTCCTCAGGCAGGCGAATGGAAAATAACAGTGAAGGTAGCTGGCTATGGCAAATACAAGATAGTTGCACAGACTTATCAGCCTGCATAGTTATGTACCTGGGGAGGAGCGACTCCCTCTTCACCGCTCAGAGGAGCCGGTTACCCCAGGCAATTTATAGATTATGCGAAAAAGAAAAAATTTTCGCATATGCGCCTAGCCCTTTGGAATCAAAAAGAGGAAAACTCAAAAGAAAAATAGAATTATATACTCTTGCAAAATTTCATGATGAGCCGCCGTAGCTTAGCCCGGTAGAGCGTCTGATTCGTATAGCCCGAGCCCTTTAGAAGAGGGCTTCACCCCAAAATGAGGCTCCGGAAAATCAGAAGGTCGCGGGTTCAAATGCATTGCTTTGCTTTGCAAAGCATGCCTGAAAATCCCGCCGGCGGCTCTTTTATAGGAATAAAATTAAATATTCACAAAAATATAACATCATGGTTAACAGAAAATATGTTGTTTTAAGTGTGTTTCTGATGATTTTATTTAGTTATTCTATTGGAGGAGCAATTATAAAAAATGAGGATAAGAAAGAGAAAGAAAATTTGGGCAATGAACAGATTTTTTCTAGCAATTATAAATTTTTCAGTGAGGCAAACGATGGCCTGATTGATAGGCTGATAGAAAGATTGATGAAAATGGCTCATATGTCTGCTCTTTCTGCTGCAATAGTTATAGGTGATGAAGTTGTGTGGACAAAAGGATTCGGACTTTATGACAGAGAAAATAGAAAGGAGGCGAATGAAGAAACAATTTATTTGGTTGCTTCAATATCAAAAACATTCACAGCTACAGCCATAATGCAGTTATATGAGAAAGGACTTCTGGACATAGACGAGGATGTTAACAAATATCTGCCCTTTTCTCTAAGAAATCCGAAATATCCGGATGTGCCAATTACAGTTCGCATGCTGCTTGCTCATCAATCCAGCTTGGCTGAGGATCCGCCAGCTTTCTATTCTTATATTCCTGGAGATTTGGAAGTAGTTGGCTATCCATATCCATGGCTTGAGCAGTATCTCGTTCCTGGAGAAATTCATTACAAGCCGCAGGTATGGAGCGATTATGAACCAGGAGAAAAAATGTATTATGCAAATGTGGGCTACAGCCTGCTTGGCTATCTCGTTGAAATAGTCTCTGGAAAATCCTTTGAAGAATATTGCAGGGAAAATATTTTTGAGCCATTGGGAATGAAAAATTCAAGCTTTAGATTGTCTAACCTAGATGCAAGGAAGGTGGCTGTGCCTTACATATATTATCGCGGCGAATACTGGCCCCTCCTCCATTACGGCATTCTTGACTATCCAGCAGGAGGACTCAGAACAAATGTTATAGACTTGTCTCGTTTTTTGATTGCTCATATGAATGGTGGCATTTATGATGGCGTACGAATTTTAAATGAGGATAGTGTTGATGAAATGCATACTGTGCAGTATCCAAGCAACACATATAATTTTCAATATGGTCTGGGGTTCCAAATATGGAAAATTGGCGGGGAAAAATATGTTGGGCATACAGGCGGGCTGTATGGAGTGGCAACAAAAATGGTTTACAGGCAGAGTGATAAAACAGGCATAATTTTCTTCACAAATAAAGAAGTGAGGAATTTGAGAGAAATAATTGCCTTTTCTCTGATAGAACGCTTGTTATTCTGGAAGGCAAGCGGATTTAAGGCGGAAGAGCTAAAGCAGGAAAAAATAAGAGATACAGTTTTCGCCAATGCACATCTCCTCAGAGATTTTAATCTTGATGATAGCAAAATAGATAGCGAGATCAAAAGCTTGCTCTCTGCCCTTCTTCTTTAATTCCTTTATACCATTCAACCATATCTTTAACTGTTGCCTTTAAATCATAGCCTGGCTTATAACCCAGTTCTTTCTTTGCCTTTTCACAGCTTATTCTTCTGGTTGTGCCAAAAGATTTTACTCTGAATCTCGTTAATGACGGCTCTTTTGCAAATGTTTCAGAAAGAAAAGCAGCAAGGTAGGCGAGAAAATATGGTACATGTTTTTTTGGCTCCTCAACACCGAGTCCATTTGCAATTTCTCTAAATAGTTCTTCAATTCGACAGACAAAACTCACAACATTGAAAATTTCTCCTTTTTCATCTTTTTCAAGAGCAAGTCTCAGGCAAAGAGCAACATCTTTTGGGTGAGCAATAGTAATATAATTTTTCCCATCTCCAATATATGCCATCTTTTGCTCCTCCATTTTAGATAATAGCATGAAAGCGGCTTTTGATCCAGCACCCAGTACTAAAGGCGGCCGTATAACAGAAATGTGCATATCCTCATATTCATTTAGCACATTTTCTGCCTCAAGCTTTGAGCGCTGATACGCATTTATTGGTTTCTTTGGGCTATCTTCTGTTATCCATTCATTGGTATTGGGAAAACCGTAAACGCCTGCTGAACTTGTATATATTATTCTTCCCACCCCATTTTTTTTACACATCTCTGCCACATTTCTTGTTCCTTCAACATTTACTTCAAAAAATTTTCTCCTATCGCCATAATCTGCTGCATAAGCAGCATTATGAAAAACTGCATCTATGCCATGAAAAGCTTTTTGCAAAGTGGAGAGCTTTGTTATATCTCCTTTCATAACCTCAACGCCCTCAACTTTTATTGCTCTCCTTGTCAATGCTCTCACTTCATATCCGTGCTTCATTAGCTCGTTCAGCAAATATCTGCCTATGAATCCACTTGCTCCTGTAACCAAAACTTTCATTGTATGCAAAAATACAACAATATTTAATTCCTGTGATTTTAAATGGACATAATTCCAGAAAACAAATAAATGAATGAGTTGCTTTTTGTATATCATGTTTTAAGGTAAATGTTACAAAATGTTACAAACATTTTATTTTCATTCATTTTATTGGGTTCTCACAAAATATTTATATTGCATTCTCTTCCTTCTTTCATGTTCTGTCCTGAATGTGGCTCTCTGCTCTACCCAAAAGGCAAGGAAATGGTTTGCAGGAGATGTGGCTATAAAAAGACGAAAGAGATAGAAAGAATAATAGTCTCAAAAAGAAGAGACTTGGATTCAGCAATAATTGAAGAAGATATGCAATTGCTGCCAAAAACAAATGTTGTGTGCCCAAAATGCGGGCACAATGAAGCTTACTGGGTTCTCCGTCAGACAAGAGCCGCTGATGAGCCTGAGACAAGGATATATACCTGCACAAAATGTGGCTACAGATGGAGAGAATATTAAGTGGTTTTTGTTGCAGCTGTATGAATTAAGAAAATATTTTTCATTTTCAGTTCATTTCATGAAAATAAAGAATAGGGGAAAGGAGAAGATTTTTTATCCATTATTTACTGGCTGATAAGGGTTAAATGCTGGGTCTCCATACAATGTGAATTCATGGAGGCAAACATATTTCTTGTCCATATATTTTCCATATTCAAATCTTGCATTCGTGTTTGTATCTGTATCCGTATTACCTAATGGCGTATCCAGAGGAGGAGTCCAGAGGAATGTTGAGTTTGCATCTTTCGGAAGATACTTGTTCTTTGCATTCTTCAACGCCATTCCAACTGTGCTATCATTCTGTATCAAATCGAGAACAAAGTCCTCTGCCACCACTGCACCAAAGTGTGGCTCTGGATATTCTCCATTTATTAGCCGATTAAGCAAAGCTTTCACAAATCCTTTGGCTCCAAATCCCTTGAATATTAAACCTGGCTCTAAATAGCCTGGATCTGCAGTAACACGAGTTGCGCCAATGTATGCATTTACACCTGCATGAAGATAGGCCTGACTCAGGCAATTTTCTGGAATCAATCCATCTGTTCTTCCTGTTATACAGCTCAAAACGAATATAACGCTTGGCCCGTAGTCCATGTTAACGACATATCTCACAGCATATGCTCCCTTGCTTGACAATCCGCTTGAAATGCCCAAGCCACCTAGGAAGCGGGAAAGCCATGTTATTGGCGGGAATCCTCTTGAATCCAGCAATACATCTCCAGATTCATACAGGTAATAGATACCATGATTGAAGACAAATATCAGATTGCTGTTCTCCTGATATTTTCCTCCCTTAACAACCCTGTCCCCACTGATAAATTCAACGAAACGTGGGAATGGGATATTAAGGCGACTTGTATATTTAGCCAAATCTTCAAAGCCCTCGCGCTGTGAAGCAAGTAAATGTGTCCTCCTTACATTATATCCTCCTTTCTCCATATCATGAGCTAGCCTTAAGTTAATAAGGAGGCTCTCTCCACTTGGCCATTTTGTTGGTTCTTTATGTCCTGTAATCATATTGGTTATGGTGGTGATTATTGGAATCCACTGGAATTCCAAGCCGGCACCAGTCTGAACAGTTGCATTGTTCTTCCAATCGCCAAGCTGCTGAATGATTTTGTCATAAAAGACGGTTCTTGCTATTAGGGCTGAGCAATCTTCTGCATCATAACCAGTTACTCTGCCAACAGCATTTTCCATTTCTGGCCAGTATGTGAATGAATTATTCTCAACATCATTTGGCTTTGGATCTATATCACCATAGATAAAATCACTTGGAAGTAGCACACCAATAATATTATCGCTGTCTGGATTGTAATAATAATACATTGGCACCATCGTTGGATCAGCCATTATTGCAATATAAATTGGATTGTTTCTGTAATGCCTCCATAATGCTTCTGTATCATCAGCAGAAATATTTGCAATTTTTGCAAGCAACCTGTTGAGCTGTTCATGTATCTTCATAACGTGCTCATTGCATGGATCAACTAATGCTTCATTGGTTGATGGATATACCACGCCTTCTATGCCTATGCTTTCATTACCAGCAAATGCAAATTCTGGCTTTGCAAATACAATGCCACGATGATAGGCTGTCAGATAAGGTGCCATGCTGGAAAGATTGTTCATTAATGGCTCCAGGGGTGAGTCAACTTCTTCCACCTTTATTTTCAATCTGTATTTTCCATTCAGAGTTGAAACCCATCTTCCTAGGACTTGTGTAACATATTTTCCTGGCTTGTTATATATTATTGTTTCGACATGAACTTTGTCAACAACAATGTCTCCGTTCTCTACTTCTGGTATACCAGCTGCTGTGGATGTATAAACATAAACTTCGTCATCCGGATTGAATATGAGCAGAATCAAATCATCTCCAAGCTCGCTCACGTGCTCAGAATTTTCATTTATCAAATCTATTTTGAGGCGGGCGTATTCATAGTCCTCTGGAATAACAAATGTATTTATGCTGAATAATCCGCTCAGCAGAGCATTTACAGTTTGAGCAGGAAGAATGTTGATTGAAGCTGTTTCATTCTCAAATTCATATTCTGTTTCATTCAACACCCTAACCTTTGTTACATCCAACGGGTTGGTAATTGTTACATAATCTATATCTCCAAATTTATTTTTAACAAGCTCGATAACAAAATCATTTATTTCCTCAACACTGTCAAACCTCCATGTCATTTCATGTCCTTCTAAATTGCCACATATAAAGGTATATTTCACTCCCAGCTTTTTAAGAATGCTTCTCACATTATTTGTATCATTTGTTACAAAAATCGGTATATTCAGATAGCTGGCAATAGGAGCAGCAACTATACCAAGTTCATACCCACGCTGGCTATTTTCTATGAGCAAGGCTGCATCGCTCTTCTTCCATGCCTCGCTGAGCTCAATGGATACATTTTCTGGCGAGCCTCCTCTTATTTCTTTATATGAAGCAGGATAAAAATCAATGAATCTTTCAACTGGTTTCGATGGATTATCAAAATTTTCTACAAGCAATGGTTCAACATGCTGACCCTCTTCATCATAATACAATGCTACAGGAGTAGCTATCACTGCATAAAATGGATTTTCCTCACTTACAATTACTGGCGTTGCTCCATAGTTCCTTTCCGACTTTATTTTATCGATGGTTTCCATGCTGAATCCACTTACTTCCGTAAACTTCTCAACACAACCAGTTAATACAGGCAAAGAAATCGCTAACACTACCAGTATTGCCAACTTTTTCCTTTCCATACCTATCCCTCTTAATATGTTATGCCATTCATGCCTATAATAATTTCGCTCAAAAACAAGAGCAAAGGAAGGAATGAAAGGGGTGTGGTGTACATTCATGCCTCTAGAGGATGCAAAAGGGGATGCCCTTTTTGTGGTGTATGGAAAATTGAACCAAAATTTATACCAGAAAAGAGTGTCAAGCACAAGATTAAATATAAAAAAATAGTATTTTACGATAACAACCTTTTGATGAACCCGTATATTGAAGATATATTGCAAGAACTTATTGAACTTAAAAAAGAAAAAAAGATAACTTGGTGCGAGAGTCAAAGTGGTTTCGATGGTAGGGTTTTACTTGAGAAACCCCATCTTGCCAAAATGATTAAGGAAGCAGGTTTTAGATACCCAAGAATTGCATGGGATTGGGAATATAAACAGCATCCAATAATTAAAAAGCAAATAGACCTTCTTAAGGCAGCTGGTTATTCTTCTAAAGAGATATTCGTGTTTATGTTGTATAACTGGGAAATACCTTTTGAGGAGATGGAAAAAAAGAGAATAAAATGTTGGGAATGGAAGGTCCAAATCGCTGATTGTAGATATAGGCCCTTAGACCAACTATTTGATAACTATAATCCACGAATTATAGGGCAAACTAAAGAGGAGTATTACATTCATGAGAAAGCGGGTTGGACCGATGCACTTGTTAAACAATTCAGAAAAAATGTAAGGGAACAAAACATTTGTGTGAGGCACGGTTTTCCCTTTTATTCCAGAAGTTTCGAACACAAAAAATTTGGTAAGGAAATTAGGAAAAAGGTGAAGGAATTAAAAAATATCAAAGATAAAATAAAATTCCTCGAAAGTATCGGGGCTGAATATTGGATACCTAACCGTATTAGATATCCACGGAGTAATAGTCTCTCATAAAAAATTTTTGATTTATTCTTCACTCTATCCTCGGTTTCAGTATCGTCCCCAGATATGCCTTCCTTAACTCTTCTTTATTTATGTGATATATATTGCCTCATTTCTCGCATTGCTTTACAGCTTCTCACCCTTGTTCTATTCTTCCTTCCGCCTTGTCAAAAATTAAGTAATGAAAAAGCTATTCTTTTTTCATGATTATATTTCCCTCTGTCTTTATTTTTTCTTGTTTTTCTAATTTTTGGGCTAATTTTTTGATCCAGTTTTCATCTTGCTGCATTTCTTTTGCGAGTTCCTCTATGGTATAACTCCTGCGATTTATCTTTTCTAAAATTAAAGAAATGGCAGCATCTTCTTCCGCCATTTTTTCTATTTCTTTTATATTTGGCACAACGATTCCATAATCCTCCTGCAACCTCATTAACCTTTGAAAAAGATATGCAATCCAGGCAATGTTGGAATTTTCACTCTGCCATTTTATTTCCTCTTTTATCACTTCAAAATCTAATCCCTGCAAGTAAAGAATGTGCATATCTTCCAAATCTCTTTCTCTTTCTGTTATACCTTTGAATAAGAATATATCTTCCTTTGATAGAAGAAAAAGTTTTAGATTTTTAAAATCAAACTGCATTTCTCTGCATCTACTCATCATATGAGGAGATAAAATTAAGCCATGACAGACAACTTTTATGAATACATCCCATCTAAAACCATCTTTATTTTCCATTACCAATCTTGATCCCATTTTCTGGTATAGTGGCAAATATTTTTCTTTATATCCACACTTCAACAATACATCTTTAAGAATTGCCAGCTCTTTTTCTTCGTTCAAAATAATATCTATGTCTCTTGTTGCATCTTTTAGGCCGAGTAAACTCATATTTCCTCCACCAATCAAGTATAGTTTGATTTGCTTATCTATGGCGTTATCGATTTTCTTCAACTCTTTATGGATATATTCTTTTCCAAAACTCATTTTATCACCGCATATTCTTTCAAAAGTTCATTATATTCTTCTCTGTTAGGGAAGTCATCAAAATCTTGTTTTTCATCAACATATTTTATTATTTTCGCGGCCTTCTCTTCCATTTTATATATTTTGGCTATTCTCATCAAGTCTTTTGGCTTTGTTTTTTGATATAAAAGACAGGCATAAGCAATATTTGTTTTGCTATCTGGTTCGATCAAAACAGTATGGATAATTATATCAGAAATTGTTATATCTCTTCTGGAATAGAAATAATAGTTATACGATGGCATGAAGAGTAAGCCAAAATTTTTGAAAGCAGATATAGCTGTTAAATGATAATTTTTTTCCTTTATTTCCTTATGAGTTTTTATTAAAAATTCCGGACCCTGTTCCCATATCAAAATTGCCCCCTCGTCCACTTTTGCCATCTCCATCCTATTCAAAAAACTCTGAAACTCAAAAACGAATGCCCTTAGTATCCTGTGATGCGGATTTATTTTATAGCCATTCTTTTTGATCAGGATTCCATATCTCAAAAAATCTTTTATGGCATTGTAAACTGTCTGGCAACTAACTCCAATTATCTTAGCTATAACGGATGATTCATTTTCTATTACAGAAAGCATTGCTATCCTTCTTTGAGTTAACAATTTCTCGACAGGTAAAGTCGGATATTCCTTGAGAAAATTAAAGAATAGAGAAGCATGCTTTGTATTTCCCATTTTCAAAAAAATTCTTTTGTTATGTCTTTCTCTGATTATAAAGCCCAGTCTTTCCAAATTCTTCATGGCAACAGATACTTTTCCCTTGCTTATCTTTACCTTTTCCACAATATCTTTTAAGGCGTCGCCTTCGTTGAAGTTACGAAGAATTTTTAATTCAGTTTTCCCAAGCATTCAAAAATAAGGGAACTCATTTATATATAAGTTTCCTTTTATTTGAAAATTTGCATGGTACATCATCTTCACTTATACCTCAGCAATGCTGCAACATGCCCGAGGTTTTTTATTTCATCGCCGGAGATAAATTCCACTTTTGCATCTGTTCGTTCGGCAAATTCTATGATTTCTTCAATGACGTCTGCCTCTGAAGTTTTTCCATGGCAGTATGGGCATTCCTTTGCTGTTCCTTTTCCCACTGCCTGACAATTCTCGCAGATCCATCCTCTGAGTTTGTAGCCTTTTTCTACCAGCAACAATTCTATCTGCCCATTTCTTGCTGCTTCAATGATATCATCTACACCACAAACTCCTAAGCCATCTCTCAAAATTTCTTTTTTCAAATGCTGCATCGTATCTTTTTTCTCTTCCATTTCTTTTTCAGCCATCACTGCCATGGATTCTTCAAATAAATCATGTTCATCTTCTATGTCAACATCTATGGTATCGACAAGCTTTTCCTGCAAACTTTTTGGCAGCATTGACTTAAATTCATATTTAGCCTGGCCGGGTCCAGCTATTATGATGTTTGCATTGGCATACTTCTGCAGCTCCTCCATCACTTCCACAAAAAACGCGTGTATGCTTCCTTTTCTCAGCCTCTGAAACCTTGCCTGAGACCATCCCCCTTTCTTGTGTTTATTCATAATGTATGCTGACAGCCTTTTCTTCTCTGTTATCTTGCCACATGAAATAGAGAAAATTTTTGCGTGATTTGTATTGAGCAAAACAAGAGTGAATGACTCCCATGTATCTGTCAGTTCAACCAAAGGGCGAATGTAGGGTGAGGAATCAACAACAAGAAGATTTTTTATTTTCACAGGGATATCAACAACTTTGAAATATGCATGCTTGTGAGAAGCAAATATGGCAACATTACCAGCATGCTTCTTTCCCAAAAATTCTTTTATTTCTTCCATCGTCTTCACAAAATTATCCAGCTCCTCTCCTTTTAAAACAGCCATAACTGCTTTCTCTCTTCTATAAATAAATTTCCTATCCTTTCCATCAAAATAAAGGCTAACAAATGTATCCATGCTCTCCTCATCATATATGGAGGAAAGCTCCTTTATCGCTTCATCACATAATTCCATGTTTCAGTAATGGATGCCCCTTCTTAACTTTATTGAATGAAAATGGAATGTGGTTGCTGCTGTAGCATTTTGTATGAATGCAAGCTCAGTGAATGATATGAAAAGAATGTGTTGTGTGCATTTCATAATGAAGGAAAAATGTTGTGCTGTAACCATCTTCATTTGGAGTTTGCTGCTGCAACAGTCATTTTTCATTCATGATATTGAAAGAGTATGATGCAGTTGGCAGATTCAGATGAAAAATAATGCTGCTGCCACCGAAAACTTTATAAATGGTTTTAACCCCTCCCCTGGTTTATATAGTCTCATTGCTTTATTATACAAGCAGGAAAGGCCTGCATGTATATAAAGCGCCCTGGGGTGGGCACATGCAGGCTTGGTTTGCCTTTCATTTCCCCTCCCCCTCCCTCCTTTTTTTATGAAAGTTTTTTAATGCCTTTTTTCTTTCTCAATGATGATTTCTCTGGCAGCATTGCAGGAAGGCAAAAAGGCAAGAATAACAAAAATTGTAGGTGGCTTCGGATTCATAAGGAATTTGAGGGCGAGAGGAATAAGAGAGGGAAAGGTTGTTGAGATTGTGGCAAAGCATCCTTTGGGAGGACCCATAGTCATAACCATTGATGGAAGAGAAACGACAATAGGCAGAGGAATGGCAGAAAAAATAATTGTGGAAGAGATTGAATAAAGGCTTATGAAAAGAAATGCTACTGCAATTTTTTCATACTCATGAAAGAGAATTTGTTGCAACATCCATTTTTTTCATTGGTTTTTTCTTTTCATTAACTCATAAAAGAGAAAAGGCACAACAACATTCTTTTCATTTGTCTTTCTTTTTGCTCATGAAGAGAATTTGCCATGACACCATCCTTTTCATTGGTTCTTTCATTAACTCATGAAAGAAAAAGAAAGAAGATATGTCACAATAGCATCCCATGAGCTCATGAAAGGATTCTACCACAACATCCATCTCTTTCATTATTTCTTTATTCATGAGATGGAATAAGCCAACAAAACACCCATTTCATTTTTTATTTATACCTTATTTGTTCACATTAGCAACTTATTTAAACACTGGCTATTATATGATTGCAAAATGAAAGTTCCTCGGTGGAAGAAAGCTGAGTTTGAAGAAATAGAATATGAGCCAAAGAGCATAAGAGAATTATTAAAAGAAATGAAGAATATCAGCGAGTTGATAGTAGACTTAGCCTATTCTGCCATTCTTTTCAACAATAAAGAGATAGCTGAAGAAGTGAAATATCTGGAAGTAAGAATGGATAAGCTCAACTACGAAATAAGAATAATGGCTATGCTGGCAGCGAGAAATGCTGAAGATGCAGAGAAAATGGCGGGAGTGCTTCAAATTGCTCAGGCAGCAGATACAATATCAAATGCCGCCGCCGACATGGTAAAACTGCTTGCATACAAGCTTGATCACCCCATACTGCCTCATTTAATAAAAGAATCAGATGAAATTATAAGGAAAATAAGCGTTGATGAAAATTCTGCTGCGTGCGGAAAAACAATAAGCGAGCTGAAAATTTCCTCTGAGACAGGAGTGAGAATACTTGCAATAAGAAGAAAGGACAGATGGATTTATGGACCAAAGGGAAATGTAAGGCTGAGAAAGGGGGATATTTTAATATGCATTGGGCCAGAAGAAGGTATAAAGCATCTTAATAGGCTTCTGAAAGGAGAAATAGAGGTGCTTGAATGAGCGAGAAGGAAGCTGAGGCTTTATTGCTGGAGTTGAAGGAAAAGGCTGAATTAATGGTTGATTTGGCATATTCTTCAGTAATTTATGATAATAAGGACTTGGCCAGAGAAGTGTATGAACTGGAGAATTTCATTGATGTGCTTAACGAAGAATTACAAAAACTTGCAATAAAAGATGTAAAAGGAGGAGAGTTGGAAGTAAATGAGGCTTTAGCAATAATACAGCTTGGTGCATGCTCTGAAGCTATAGCTGATGCTGCCCGTGATATTGCAGATGTTGAGTTAAGGGATGTTGAGTTGCACCCTGTGATAAAGGAAAGTGTTCTCGAATCTGAGGAGGTGTTTGTAAGAGTTAAAGTAGGAGAAAATTCTGTTTTGAAAGGAAAAACTCTTGGAGATATTAAACTTGCTTCCCAAACAGGAATGTGGGTAATAGCAATAAAAAGAGGAAATAAGTGGATTTACGATCCCAGAAAGAATACAAGGATAGAGGAAGGAGATATTTTATTTGCCAAAGGGCCAAGAGAGGGAATGGAACATTTTATGGCAATTGCTGAGGGCAAAGAAAAAGAAATTTAATCTTCAGCCAAACTTAAAATATTGTTAGGGGATGCAATTATAATGAGGAGAGGGAATAAGGAAAAGGGAGAAAGTCTGAAAAAAGAGCTGGGATTATTTGACATATTTTGTATAGCCTCAGGGGCGATGATTAGCTCTGGATTATTTATTCTCCCTGGATTGGCTTATGCGAAGACAGGCCCTGCTGTGGTTGTTGCATATTTTGTCGCCAGCCTTTTAATTATTCCTGCCATGCTTTCCAAGGCAGAGCTTGCCACAGCCATGCCAAAAGCGGGAGGAGACTACTTTTATATAGACAGAAGTATGGGCCCGGCTATGGGGACTGTTGGTGGATTTGCTGCATGGTTTTCTCTGGCTTTTAAAAGCGCCTTTGCATTGCTGGGAATAGGTGCTTTCGCTCTGCTGCTTAACCCCGGGCTCACAGAAATACAGATAAAACTTGTAGCTGTTGCATTCTGCGTAATTTTCACAATCGTTAATCTTTTTGGAGTTAAGCATACCGGAAAGATTCAGATAATTCTGGTTGTCGGTCTGCTGGCTTTACTTGCCTTTTACATTACTGCAGGAGTTTTTCACGTCGAGCTATCTAAATTCACCCCTTTTACACCCTTCGGCCCGAGTTCCATTTTCGCCACAGCGGGCTTCGTTTTCATCTCTTATGCTGGATTGACAAAGGTTTGTAGCGTTGCAGAAGAATGCAAGGATCCTGGCCGAACTCTTCCATTAGGAATGTTTCTTTCTTGGGCTGTTGTTTCCTTACTATACATCATGGTTATTTTTGTAACAGTTGGCTTGGTAGAGTCAAATCAGCTTCAAAATTCCCTCACACCAATTTCTCTTGGAGCAGGAGTTTTTATGGGGAGTATCGGTGTTGCAGTAATGGCAATCGCCGCAATCTTAGCCTTTGTTTCTACAGCCAATGCTGGCCTGCTTGCAGCATCCCGCAATCCAATGGCTATGGGTAAAGACGATTTGCTACCTCGGTTTTTTGCGAAAGTTTCGGAATATGGCACTCCCAAGCTTTCCATAATTTTTACCTCTGCCTTCATGATTTTCGTCATTTTATTTCTTGATCTTGAAGGACTCGTTAAAACAGCTTCAGCCATGCAACTTATTCTCTTTATGTTTGTGATGCTATCTGTTATTATTATGAGGGAAAGCAAAATAAGGCACTATCAGCCCAAATTTCGCAGCCCTCTCTATCCATGGATTCACATAACAGGAATTATTGGATATGGATTCATTTTAGTTGAAATGGGTATCATCTCTCTAATCACAATGGGCATTTTCATCGCCTTTGGTTTCAGCTGGTATATGATTTATGCTCGCCCAAAAATAAAAAGAGAATATGCTCTTCTGCATGTAATAGAAAGAATTACTGGCATTGAATCAACCGGTTATCTGATGGATGAGGAGTTGAGAGAGATATTGATAGAGAGAGATGACATCACTGAAAAAAGATTTGAAGAGATGATTAAAAAATGCCTCGTACTGGATCTTGAAAAAATGTTATCACCTGATGAATTCACAAAATTGCTGGCACATAAACTGGCGGAGGAAATAGGCGCAGATGAAGAAGAATTATACAGATCATTTATTAAAAGAGAAAAGGATTCCAACATCGTTGTATATCCAGGCATAGCTGTTCTTTCATTAATCATAAAGGGAAGAAACAAATTTGACATTATTTTAGTTAGAAGTAAAAAAGGCATTATATTTTCTGATGAGATTCCGCCAGTGCATGCTCTCTTTGTTATTGTCTCCTCATCCGATCAGCAGAGCTTTTATTTCCACTCTCTTATGTGGATGGTTCAAATTTCGGAACAAGAAGATTTCGAAAAGAAGTGGCTGAATGCAAAAGACAGCGAGGAATTACGAAATATTATTTTGTCGTCATGGGAAAAACTGAAAAGAGAAAATTTTCTGTAACAATGGAAAAGAAAAAGATTTAACCTTATTCCCTTATTCTCTTTTGATGAGACACAGATTTGCCAGAAATTTACTTGGTGAAATTCTCACGGCAAGCAGAATGATAAAAATTGCTTTGCTCATACCTTTTATTGTTTTATTATTTGATGTGGAAATTTTTTATTACTCCTGGACGAATCAGGAGAGAACCATTCTGATTGCATCTGGCTTTGTTCTTTTCCTTTCCATTTTAGAAATAGTTGCTGTGATTAAAGAACTTCATGAGCATATAACTAAAGTTAGGAGGCTGGAAATACTGGAAAGAAGGCTGGAAAAAATAGCAAGGGAAATAAAAAACCCGACAGTGAGAAAAATTGTTGATAAATTCATGGCAAAATATCCAAAAGAATATACAATAAATGAGGTATATCATGCTGCCTGCATACTGATGGACAATTTAAAGAATAAGTGAATAGAATTTTTCTATTAAATGGCGGAGTGTAATCTCTCCTATTATCTTTCCATTTTCAACAACGGGCAAGCGTCGAACATTGTGTTTCTTCACTTTATCCAAAACATCCTTAATTTTTTCTTCTTTTGTGCAGTAAATTAAATCTTTCTTTGCAATATCTCCTGCAGTCATATCTTCATTGAATTTTTCGAATAAATGAAGGGCATCATGTTCAGTTATTACACCAACAATATTCATATTAGTCATATCATCAACAACCCATACATAACCACGGGCTGTTAAAACAATTAAAACCATTCTTATATCATCGTTCTCACCAACTAAAGGCAGATCCCAGACATGGCCCTGCATCACTTCCTTTACTTGCTGCTCATAAAATTCATCCATGATGATAATAATTTTTTTCTTTAAAAAGAATGCTACAGTTCGAAAATCTCCGCCTTATTCTTTTCTATATATAAGATTGCAACACTTTTTATATCTGTAAGATAGCCGCAGCATTCCCCAGGATTTATAATGATGGCATTTCCTTCCCTTATTTCTTTTTCATGTGTATGACCATATATAACAACATCATGTTTTGCTGCCAAGGCATCAACTATTTCTGGATGATGGGTCATGGCAATGCTTTT
Source organism: archaeon (assembly GCA_024275755.1). Lineage (GTDB taxonomy): Archaea > Thermoplasmatota > E2 > UBA202 > JdFR-43 > JdFR-43. Next base: position 31,132 of record JAJRYN010000158.1, read on the forward strand.
TCCGTATATCTCACCAATATATGGATCATTGTAAAAAGCGCCTATGTTCCTGAATCTTTCTTTCAAATAGAGCTTATCGCCATCATTATTTCCGTATATTAGAATCATGTCACAGTTCAAATTTTTGAAAACCTCAGCTGTAAAGGGCGAGACGATGTCGCCAGCATGCATAACAAGCTCAACGTTCTGCTCATTGAAAAATTCAACCGCCTTTCTTATTGCATCCATATTATCATGACTATCAGCAATAATACCAATTTTCGCCTCTTTTCCTATTTCATTTTCCTTAAAAAGCATTTTTTGCATCATAAATGTAAGCATGGAATTTTTTATAAATTTTTTATATGCGATGCTGTTATAACAAAGTGTTTGGAAAATATGACTTGAACGTCGAATTAAAGGAAGGAGGCATAGAAGTATCAATTACAGGAAAAGGAAAGAAAAAAAGTTACTACAGGAAAGCAGGAGAGGAGGAAGTAGAAAAAATAATATATGCGGAAGAGGGAAATGTAGTTATATGTCCTGTTGAGCCTGTTAACCTGCCAAATGAAGGAACTTCACAACATTTGCTGATTGAGCTTGAAAAACCTATCATAATTGAGCCGGGAATTGAAGATGTTTTTTATGTTAAATTTCCCATTGAAGTTGGCGTTTTCCTTATAGATAAAAAAGATGTCGAGAGAATAGACATTTTCACAATAACAAAACCCAAGTATATCCTATATGGGCCTCCTGAAAGTGGAATAATATGTAAATGGTGGCGAAGCGATGCTTTTGGAGAGACACCAGAAGTGAAAAGACTTTATGAGGGCGTGATGAAGGTGGAGGCGAAAAACAATTATTCTGAATGGGTGGAGATAAAAAAGATGGTATTCAGAGCGCTTGATATGAAATTATTTTACAATGAGCATGCATTCATGCATTCATATCTGGAAATAATGAAAAAAACAATGGGTGAGACATCGTTTAATGAAAGAAAGCCTAAAAATATGAAAAGAGCCATTGATATATATCTGGCAAAAGGAATCAAAAGATTGGAAAAGAAATTTGTAATGGAGTGGGGATTCAAATGAACATTGGGGCTGCTATTAAAGATGTGATTGATTATCAGATAAAGGTGCTGGGAGGAAGAACAGTTGGAGACGTGATATTCTTTTTTGTCATACTTTTCGTGGCTGTAATAATAGCAAAAATTGTGAGAATCAATATAAGAAGAACTTTGAAGGAAAAAGTGCCCAAAACAACGCTCAATGCTGTTGAAAAAATATTTTATTATGGCATCATTACAGTTGGCTTTCTGGCTGCATTGCCATATATAGGTGTTGAGCCAACTGGCTTAATGGTTGCTGGAGGGATAGCGGGTATAGTGATTGGTTTTGCGAGCCAGACTGTTGTATCAAACTTAATAAGTGGCATTTTCCTGCTTATTGAAAAGCCAATAAAAATTGGAGATGGAGTAAGTCTGGGGGATGTTAGTGGCGTGGTTAAAGACATAAGGATTCTTTCAACAACAATAAGGACATGGGACGGAATATATGTGAGGATACCAAATGAGAAGGTTTTCACCTCCAATATACAGAACTTTGTGGCCCATGCTGCCAGAAGGTTCGAATATAAAATTGGTATTGCATACAAAGATGATGCAGATAAAGCCATTGAAATAATCAAAAATTTACTGGAAGAGCATCCTTTAATATTGAAGGAGCCGGCTCCCCAGATTTTTGTTGAAGAACTTGGAGAAAGCAGCGTGAATTTAGCAATAAGGATATGGGCTCCATCCAGCCACTGGTTTTCTGTAAAAACAGAAATGCTCTGGAAAATTAAAGTAGCTCTGGAAAAAGAAGGCATTGAAATACCATTCCCACAGCGCGTCATATGGATGGCTGATAAGAAGAAGGCTAAGATATAACAAAATTCTCCAGCACATTGCCTTCGGCATCGATGGAAACGATTCTCATTTCTTCTTCATTTACCATAACTTTGCAATAATGGAAAGCTGATGCAGAAAAAATATTCCATGGGCTCCATCCAGCATCTTCGGGAGGGGCTCCGCCTCCGCCTGTTATGATACAATGGATATTTCCTGCTTTCAAATGCTGGTAATAATGCTGATGCCCGGCAAAAACAGCATCTACTCCTGCAAGATAAAAGATGAGCATCCATATCTTCATCATGGGCGGTGGATAATGATTGCCCGAAATTAAAGGAGGATGATGGAAAATCACTACTTTCCACTTGCTTTCTGTGCTAATGTCTTTAATGAGCCATAGAAATTGTGAAAGATTTTGCAGGCGATTGGAATCAAGAAATGTGAAATGGACATTGCCATAATCAAAAGAATACCATCTTTCATTGCCTGGAAGAGAAAAGAAAAGGACAAAATTATGGATGGGCAAATCGTGATTTCCTACAGCAGGGTATATGCTTTTATTGTGCATCCATGAAGAAATCTGGAAAAATTTCAGCCATTGCTCCTCATTTCCTCCATTCCTGACAATATCTCCGGCATGGATGACTATGCTGGCATTCTCCTTTTCAATAACTTTTGCAACTATGGAGGCATTTCTCCATCCATCCCACACTCCTCTTGTATCGCCATATACAAGAAATGTGAAATTGTCTGTGGGAGGTATATAAAAGGAATAAATTTGGCTCTCTGCTCCATCAGATTCAATTTTATAGAAGTAATGAGTTGATGGCTCGAGTCCGTCTATCCTCACTTCGTGCCATTCCACATTGCTTTCTCCAGCAACCTCATTTTCCAGCTCTACTGTTTTTCCCCAGAAAACTGTATTCTCCTCCGTTTTAATATTAGTCCTCCACATTATTGTTATGCCCTCTTCACCAATACCCTGCAGATATGGACCAACTATAATTTCAGCATTTTCTGCAGATGTGAAAAGAGGAGAGAGAAAAGTGAAAAGGAGAATAAAAGGAAGAAGTTTGTGATGATGCTTTACCATTATGCCACCCTCCATTTCGTTTCCTTTCCCACATCTTCTATTTCTATTCCTGCCTGCCTCAGCTTATCTCTTATCTCATCAGCTAGCTTGTAGTTCTTTTCTTCCCTTGCCTTCCTTCTAATTGCCAGCAGCTTTTCTATTGCATCTTCTGTTTTATCTTCCTTTATACCATATTCTTCTGCCAGTCTTTTAATTGCTTTCTCATTCAATTTCTTTTTCTCCTCCTGCAAAAGCGTTAGAACATTTGCTATTTTAATGTATTCATCCAAAGCATATTTACATAGCCTTTCATCTGGTTTTTCCTTCTCCATCAAAAATTTGTTTGTTTTCCTGACAAAATCAAAAATTACTTCTATGGCTTTTGGCGTATTGAAGTCATCATCCATTGCCTCCTCAAATTTCCTTTTAAATATTTCCACTGCTTCAAGATATTCTTTTTCCTTTTCATCAAGCTTTCTTTCATCAAATCTGGCATCTTTGCCTGCCAGCTCCTCCAGCTTTTCCTTTGCCACTCTTAGCCTTTTAACTGCGTTCTCGGCATTTTTTAATGCCTCCTCGCTATAATCAGCAGGGCTGCGATAATGATACGAAGCAAAGAAGAAGCGTAACACTTCCGCATCCCACTGCTGCAGAGCATCTCTTATGTTTATTATGTTGCCCAGTGATTTGCTCATCTTCTCTCCCCTCACCTTTAACATTCCTGAATGGAGCCAGTAATTAACAAACCTTCTGCCATATGCAGCTTCTGATTGAGCAATTTCATTTTCATGATGAGGGAATATTAAGTCCTGTCCTCCACCATGTATATCAAAGGGTATTCCAAGATATTTTGTGCTCATGGTTGAACATTCAATGTGCCATCCTGGCCTTCCATCACCCCATGGGCTCTGCCATTTTGGCTCCCCCGGTTTGGCTGCTTTCCATAAGGCAAAGTCTTCTGGCTTTCTTTTTTTCTCCCCAGGCTCTATTC
>JAJRYN010000159.1 GCA_024275755.1 archaeon
CAAATCTATAACATTTATTTTTTCTCCTTTATAAACATATTTTCCCTCCTTTTTCTCAACTGTAACTCCAGGCCAATTTCCAACATGTTGCCTCAAGCCAGTGAGCTTGTTAAATAACTCTGTTTTGCCAACATTTGGATTGCCTATTAATGCTACAGTCGCCATTTCACCTCCTCCTAACAAATATTTTCATTGCAATTCCTCTTCCAATTGCCATCCTCGTTCCATTTATACTAACTAAAAGAGGACCAGCTGCATTTGAAACCAGTATTTCTACAATTGCAGATGGAACAAAACCCATTTCATATAATCGCCTTACTAAACCTCTTCCCCCTCTTATTTCCACTATTTCTCCCCTTTCGCCAGGCATAAGAAATGATAGTGGTATGGCATCAGCTATCATCAATCTTCACCCATATGACAGAAGCATCTTCTTTTCTCAAAGATAAATTATATCCTCTCAGGAAAAATTCAACGGGATCTCCAAGAGGGGCTTTTCTAATTACTTTTATTTCAGCCCCTTTAACTATTCCCATATCCATTAATCTTTTTTGTTTTCCTTCTATTTTAATTACTCTGCCTTCTTCCCCTGGCTCCATCTCACTTAGCCTTTTCTCCATCCAGAAACGAATCGTAACACTATTAAAAAATTTTTCGGCTAATAAAAAAATTTTTTACTATCCTAAATTATATCATATTTTAACACCTGTTATTCCATAGACACTATCCCCTGGTTTTATTAAATCATCATTCTCTATTTTAAAAAGTCCTTCTTTTTTAATGAAAAATTTTTTTGCCATATATTCTTCAATTTTATTCACATCTAAATGCTTTATATTTTTCTTTATGTATTCGCCTTCCTTATAGCTCTTTTTGAAATAAGTTGAGGAAGTATTCAAAAGGATTGCTATAATCTTTCCATTTTCCTTTAATACCCTATAGGCTTCATTTATTGCTTTTTTATATTCATCGATAAATTCCAGTGATGTTATAAAAATAGCTGCATCAAAAGACAAATTTTTAAATGGCAGATTTTCTGCATTTGCTTTTATTATGTCTATCCTCTTTCTAGCCATTTCTATCATATTATTATCTATTTCAACTCCTATTATTTCCACGTTTGAGATGTCCATTGCTTTCCTTTCTATTATTCCTGTTCCACACCCTATGCTTACTGCCTTTCCGTCAAAATTCTCTGCAACATATTTTGCTTCTTCCTCCAAAATTCTCCTGCCTAATGATGTAGAGAAAAATTCATCATATCTCATATTTCTATCACTTTTCCTGCCATGCATTCTACAGCATTTTCAAAATTTTCTATTTGCTTCTTTAGCTTAGTGCAATGACAGGGCATTACTAGCGGATATTTTTTTAACATCTCTACTTCTTTGAAGTCATGAAATCCTCCTATAATGGCATATACCCTGCCATATTTTTCTGCTATCCTTATCACATTCTTCAACCCATTATGGCTGCATCCAGTGAAAATTATTAGCTTGCTGCCGTCTCTTACAATTAAAGACTGCTCCCCATTAATTTCCCCAGTTGAAATAAAATTAGGCAAAAATTCTCCTTCCTCTATTTTTATCCCTTTTAAATTGGAAGAAGGTGGAACATAAACTTTTCCTTCAAATTTTAGTTTTTTCAGACCGCCAGCATGGTCATAATGAGCATGGGAAATGAATATTGCATCTATTTCTTCCAAATCAATTCCCAACCTCTTCATATTATGCATTAAAACACTAAATCTCCATCCAGTATCAAAAAGAAGATTAATATTATGACTTATAAGGCATGAAAAGCCCCACGCCGCCTTAAAACCAGGCAATGCTTTGTTGTCATAAACAATTTTTACCATCATTTTTGACTTATCATATCTTCAACTTTATCCCATATTTCTTTCATTAAATCCGCCAGCTCTTTATCATATTCCACAATATTCTTTCCTTTTACCATTGCTTCTGTAAATTTTCTATTAAATGGTATTTTGCCAATAATTTCTATTCCTCTTTCCCTGCAGTACTCTTCTATCTTCTTCGTCATTTCTTCATTTATATCATACTTGTTTATGCAAACGACTGCCTTAACTTTAAAATGTTCAGCAACTCCCAAAATTCTTTCCATATCATGTATTGCTGCCATTGTCGGCTCTGCTATAATAACTGCCAGATCCGTCCCGCTCAAGGAGGCAATAACTGGACAACCTATGCCGGCGGGAGCATCTATTATTATCAGATTTTTATCCTTCCTTTCTGCAATTTCCTTTGCTTTTTGCCTCACAAGTGC
>JAJRYN010000160.1 GCA_024275755.1 archaeon
ATGCTTTCATCCATGCTTATAAACTTGCGGGGCTTTGTCTTCACACTATTTTAAACAGAAAGAAATAAAAAGTTTTGTGGGGGGCATCAAAAATTTATAAAGTGCTTGCATATCAAATTTAAATGAAAGTTCTGCATGTCTCAGACACTCACATTGGCTATTCAGCCTATCATAAAATTGCTGAAAATGGGATTAACCAGAGAGAAATGGATGTTTATAATGCATTTGAGCAATTCGTTGACTATGCCCTCAGAACAAAGCCGGATTTAATAATTCACGCTGGTGATTTGTTCGATGGTGTAAGGCCTAGTAATAGAGCCATATCATTTGCGCTGAATCAACTGCTTAGAATATCCGAGGCAGGCATACCTTTCATTGTTATATCCGGTAATCATGAAACTCCAAAGTTAAGAGAGACGGGCAGTGTGTTCAGAATATTTGATCATCTGCAGCATATTTATCCAGTATATAAAGGAAAACTGGAGGAAATTGAAATAGGAAATGCCTGGATTCATGCCATTCCTCACTGCCATTCAAATGATGAATTGAAAAAGAATATTGAAATGGCTCAGCCAAAGGAAGGTTACATAAATATTCTGGTGCTGCATGCTGGGATAATAGGAATAAAAGAATTCAGCTATACAAGAGGGGATTTTAACGAGCAGATTATACCTGCCGGGTATTTGCAGCCATCATTTGATTATATTGCTTTGGGACATTACCATAAGGCGACGGAAGTTACAAAAAATGCTTATTACGCGGGTTCAACAGAACATTTTTCATTTAAAGAGGCAGGAGAGGAAAAGGGATTTTATGAAATTGAAATTGACACTGAGGTAAAAATAAATTTTATTCCGTTAAAGGTAAGGCAGATGATTGATTTAGGAGAAATAAATTGTTTAAATCTGATGGCAGATGAGATAGAAGCAGAGATAATAAGAAAATTTGAGGAAAACGATATAGAAGGCAAGATAGTAAGAATACGATTGAGGAAAATTGACAGAGGCAAATTCAAAAGTTTGGTATGGGAGAAGATAAAAAAGATTGCCTCGTCAACTCTCCATTTTGAAATTGATTACGAATTTCTTGAAGTGGAGCATGAGCTGAAAGGGAAAAGCAGGATAGGAAGTCTAGTAGAAGAATGGAAAGAATATATTGCAAAGGTTCCAATTGAAAAAAACAGGAAGGAGATAGAAGAGCTGGCATTGAAATATCTTTCAGAGGTGAGTAAATGAGGTTGATATCGCTTACAATGCACAACTTCCGCAAATTCAAGGATGCTGAAATTCATTTCCCAGATGGCATAATAGGACTTGTCGGCAGCAATGGAGCAGGAAAATCAACAATAATAGAAGCCATAGGCTGGGCAATCTATGGAAATAGAGCGGCAAGAACCTCAAAGGATCAGATAAAAAGGCAGGGGGCCAGCAGAAGCGACGACTGCTGGGTAAAGCTTGTTTTTGAGATGGAGGGAAATGTATATGAGGTCTTCAGAATAATAAGTGGAAATTCCACAGATGCAAGGGTGAAAGTAAATGGTTTAATAACAGCATCTTCAACGCAAGGGGCAACACAATTTCTGGAGAAGAAGCTTGGAATGGACTATGATTCCTTCTATACCTCAATTGTTGCCAAACAGCAGGAGCTAAATGCCTTATCAGACAAATCGCCTTCTGAAAGGAAAAGAAGCATGCTGAGAATGCTGAAAATAGATGTGCTGGAAGAGGCGATAAAAAGAGTTAGAGAGGACAGAAGAAATAAGGAAAAAATTCTGGAGCATCTTGAGAAAACTCTCAAAGACATTGATGAAATGGAAAAAAACAAGAAAGAGAATGAAGAAATGCTGGAAGAGCTTTTCAGAAAAAAGAGTGAGTTGAAGGAGGAGATTGCAAATCTTGAAACAAAATTGAGGGAAATGGAAGAGAAAAGAAGAATTGAAAAAGAAAAAGCTGAAAAATTTAAAAATTTGGAGGAGAGAAAAAAACTTCTTGAGGAAAGAAGGAGAAATAAGGAAAATTTACTCGAAAGGAAACTTGAGGAAAAGAAAGAGATAGAAAAAAAGATTGCGGAATACGAGGGAATTAAAAAGTATGCTGATGAATATGAGAATGTGAATAAAAGAAAGGAAGAAATGGAGGGATTGAGGCAACTTTACTATGAAAAAAATAGCCTCCAAAAACAGATAGAGTCACTCGAGAGAGAAATAGAGGAAATAAATGGATTTATTTTGACATTGCAAAAAGATCTGGAAGGAGAAAAAGAAATCGAAGCAGAATTTGGAAGGATTGAAAGGGAATTTGAGGAAATGGAAGAAAGCATAAAAAACATGGAGAAAAGCCTGGAAGAAAAAAAGGCAGAGAAAAAATTCATTATGGAAAAGAGGGTGGATGTGGAGAATAAATTGCGTAAAATAAAGGAGCTAGGTCCTGAGAGTAATTGTCCCACATGTGGGAGATTGCTTGGAGAGAAATATGAAGAAATTGTTGCAGAATTTGAAGAAAAAATAAGGAAATTTAATGAGGAAGCAATAAAAATAGAAGAAGAAATGGAGAGTATAAAAGCGAGTGTTGAAGAATTGAAATTAAGGAAAGAAGAAATCCAGAAAAGAAGGAAGGAAATAGAAAATAAATTAATGAATTACAGATTGGTTAAGGAAAGGATAAATAATTTTCAAGAAAGGAAAAAGGAGAAAGAGAATAAGAGAGAGGAATGTATAAAAAGAATCATGGAAATAGGGGAGGTGGAATTTGGCGAGGAAGAATATGAAAATATTGTGCAAAAATTGAAGGAATTGCTGCCACTCAAAAACAAAGTGATGATTCTGGAAAATGAGATTAGGAGATTACCCTCGCTGGAAAAGGATTTGAGGGAAATACAAAATGAAATAGATTTTATAAATAAAGAAATTCAGCAATGCATATCGGAAATTAATGCCCTTGATTTTGACGTTAAAGTGTATGAGGAAGTGGAAAGAAAATACGAGGAGATGAGAAATATTTTTCACACAAAGAGAGAGGAATCTATCAGAATAGAAGGCAACATTGATTACGTGAAAAAAGAGATAGAAAGACTTCAGGAAGAAATAGAAGAACAGAAAAAGCAAAGAGAGGAAATTAAAAATTTAAAAAAGGAAATAGCAAATCTTGAGATGCTTGCTGGAGACAGGGATACAGGACTGCTCAACAGTTTCAAAAACTATTTGATATCAAAAATAGGCCCTCTCCTTTCTTACTATGCCTCTCATTTTTTTGCTATATTCACAGATGGAAAATATAAGGAGATAGAAATAGATGAAAATTATAACATATGGATATATGATAGAGGAGAAAAATTCGAGCTCGAAAGGTTTTCTGGCGGAGAAAAGGATTTGGCAAATCTGTCATTGCGTTTAGCTATTTCCCAGCTTATTACCCAGAAAGCAGATGTTTCCTTAAATTTCATTGCTCTGGATGAAATTTTTGGCTCGCAGGACAGAGAAAGAAGAAAGAATGTTCTGAATGCTCTGGCAGAGTTAAAAAATCAGTTTAAGCAAATTTTATTAATCACCCACATCGAAGAGATAAAGGATTCGATGGAACATATAATAAAAATTTATGAGGATGATGAAGGCATATCCCATGCCACAGTTGAATAGAAAGATATAAATCATGTTTTTCTTCTCAAAAACAGGTGGGCCGGTAGATCAGGGGAAGATCGCTTGCTTCGCAAGCAAGAGGTCGCGGGTTCAAATGCATTGCTTTGCAAAGCAAAGCATGCCTGAAAATCCCGCCCGGTCCATCTTTTAAAATCAGACCAAAAATTTATGTGGAAAACAAAATTGTTTCCAAAAATTTATTCGCAAATCTTCCCGTTCATTACTATATTCTTAACAACAGCCTCTATTCTTTCTATGGCTGTTTTAACTTTTTCAATTTTTAACTTATCCTCTGCAGTCAGATTTTTCTCTGATATGAGATTCAGATATCCCTTTGCAATTGCTAAGGGATTGAAAAAATAATGGGCAATGTCCTCTCTAAAATTTTTCACGCTTTCATATGTTATATCCAGGATTTTCTTTATTTTAATTATATCTTCCATATCTCTGACGATGCCAAAAAAGAATTTTAAATTGTTGTTGTCAAATATTGGATAAAGAACGATTTCTTTGCTGCCGTTCTGTATACTCATTCTTTTCTCAGACAATGCCTTTTTTAGCTCCCTCCTAATTTTGTAAACATCACTGGCTTTATCATTTGCAAATATTATATTTCCTCTTCTGTCAAGTATGAATACACCCTCTCTATCATTGAGCGAGCGCAAATTTGGTCGCATACTGTCCATTTTCTCAAACACGAATATTTCTCTCATTTCCAACAATATATCAAAAAACCATATATATTGCTAATTTTGGACAAAATTGTCGTGCCAAAACAAAATTTATATATACTCCTTTATCCACCCACAAACTAATAGTAAACTTAAATCTCAATTTCTTCTCTGTTTCTTTCTTGTTATTTAAATACTCACTCAAAAATTATGCTTTTTCTCTCCAGCTCAATTGTTGGCATTTTGTAGCCTTTTCTTACCCTTCTGTTATATTCCTCTTCACCAATCTCCTGCAAAATTTTTCTGCCTTTTTCAACCTGTCTTAGTATATTGTTATTCATTTTTGCCACACTTGCTGGAGAAATTTTTTCCATTAGAAGTTTCGATGCCATTCCTAGACCCAGTGGCAACGACTCCACTCTCATTATGCTCCCTGGAATCGCCTGGAACCATATTCCTATGGAATCTTCTCCAAATTTGGTTATTGGTATGCCTGTCGCCGCCTGCCTCTCTGGCGTTGGGCCAACGTCTGCCACAATCCACTTGCCATCTATATATACCTCTCCCTCGCCATGCAGCATGAAATAGCCCATTGCATCATACCATTCACGCATCAATGGATCGATTTCAACAAATGTTTCATACCACTGCTGAATCATGGCTATAGCATATAACTTATATCTCGCTTTTAAGCCGGCAGCCCTGCATAAAGCAATGAAAAGAGAAATTTTGTGAAGGCAAGTGCCATAACCTCTTTTCAGTGTTGGAACCACCCCATCCAGGGGCATAATCTGCAAAATTAAATTTCTTTTCACAAACTCAAAAGCATCTCTCGCATATTCATACGGGTCTTTTTCAAAAGCTCCGAGGTGATTTGCTAAAGCGACAATTTCCTTTGCATATGGGTTGCAATATAAAGTGGGACGAAGATATTTTTCGTTGGATTTTACAACTTTCATTCCTGGTTTATATTCCGGCAACTCATAGTTTCTTTTTAGAGGAATGTATTCAATTCTCTCTTTTCTGGCTTTTTTCAACTGTCCCATATTTTTTATTAATACTTTGCTGAGTGCAAAACCCCCTTTTATGAATAATTTCAACATGTTTTTTGGAGGAATATATTCCTTATCTTTCAACTCTCTAAGCATCCTTTCCACCCAAATCCATTGAAAGCACTCTTCTCATCTCCTCTGCGCAACCTCTCATTTCATCTCCTTTGGCCCTGCTAACCTCTGGTTCCAAAACAGGAGAAGTGCGATGACATACCGGACATTCTTCATACATTCTTACTTCATCTCCAGATATTATAAAGCTTGGATAACTCATTGCCAGTCCATCAAGAAAAGCAAATCTTCCTTTCTCGCCATAGGCAACTTCTTCCCCATTCTCGTCAATCACCATGGCATGATAATATGTAGATGGAATATGGAGATAATGCCCTTCTGGACAATGAACCATCCATCCATTTCCCTCAACCATTCCGTACAAATCCAAACAATTTTCTGGGGGGATTCCCAATATTTTTTCAACTTTCTTCCTAAATTCATCCACAGGTATTCTCTGTCCTTCAAAAATTTTCCAGCCCCCTCCAGTTATAACAGCTCCATTTTCTCCAAAGTCAAACGATTCTCCATTCCTTTCCAATTCTTCCATAACAAAATAAAGTATGAACGGAGCTCCTAGGAAAGAAATTTTATTTTTCTTCTTGTAATTTTCTCTCAGCCAATTTATTATTCTCTCTATCATTTTTTTGTTTTCTCTTTGCATAGCATATCTTATTATCCTCCCCTTCAGATTGTTTTTCATCGCTGCCCTGATTAAATCTGCTTTTAACTCCCTATCCAGAGCTACCTGTACGTCCTTAACGGCATCGAAATAAACGCTACATACCTTGCCTGCAAAAACATTTGTTTTAAAGGGGTTGGGCATGAGTAAATAGCCATAGCTATCATATTCCCAGAATGGATAGACCATTGTTATTGCCGCCTTGGCAATTGCATATTCTGTATCATTAAATGTCCTTTTATCTCTGGGAATGAAGGTGTGTCTGCCGCTGGTGCCGCTGCTGTATGAAATAACTAGGCCAGCATCATTGAATTTATTTATTATGTCGTCGTGGTCATCGCTCTTCTTTATAACAATATTTGGTAGCTCTCCGGTGTATATTGTGGCGAGCCACATTGCAAATTCTTTGCCAGATGGATATGTCTTGAAAAATTTATCTGGAATTAAAGGGATTTTATTAAAATCATCTATACTTTTTATATCATCTGGCGTCACGTTGTTTTCCTTACAATATTTTTTGTAAAAAGAGTTGTTTTCATAGTGATGCTTGAATGCATATTTTATGGCTTTAAATTTATATTCATCAGCTTCCTTCTTTGGATGATTATAAACATCGAGAGGTTTAAATACTCCCTCTTCGCCAGGAGTGAATGTTGCAGGGTCAGGAATATAGTTATGCAATCTTTTATTTAGATTTTCTATATACTCTTTAAATTCAATCATTGTAGGAAATTTTCCTCCTTCTTAAATTATTTACCTAAATAATATTTTAGGCATATTAAAATTTTTTTTAACTAAAGTTTTATAAAAAGAAAGGTATTGGTGATTTATGAAAGGAAGAATTGTTGCATTATTTGCAGCCTTGATGTTTTTAATGCCTGTTGTAACGCTTTCAACTGCCAGCGAGGAAAAAGCGAAGGTGGAAATATTTGATTTTTATGGCAACAAAATAGGAGAGAAAGAGATGAGCGTAAATGAAATAGAATCACTCAAAAAAGATATCCTTGATGGCAACTTTTGTATTGCTGGGTTCAAATTCGATTTTGGTTTTGGCAACTACATAATAAGCTATGGTAAAGGCAAAGTGTACATCCCATTTAGCAGAGAAAGAAGCTTCATAAGACTGATGCTCCGTCCGATATTTTTCCATTATGAGAAAGGCTTCACACTGGTAAAATTCGGAGCGAATTATATGTGGAGGGGAAAGAGCATTGGAGATTATGGCATGATGTTCCGCAACCAGTATGGAATGATGCTTGGCTTTCTTGGCGTTCATATAAGAATCTCCCATAAACTGCAGCCGGACACACACATTTTCATAGGGAATGCTCTATTGATTGCTGGAAAGGACAAATTGCTATAATGCTTTCCTTCCAAAAGTCATAAAACCTGTATGTAATATTCCGCTTGGCTCTGGATGAGTATATCCATACATGCTTTTCCATTTCCTTTGCATGGTTTCGATGGTACAGCAAACATGCATTTCATTCTTTCTCATTTCTTCTATTGCTTTAATCTGCTCCTCTATATGTGGAGAATAAATTACTAGCCACCCTCCTGGTTTCAGGCGACGCTTGGCTTTTTCAACAAGCAAATGCGCATCCTTCAAATCAAAAGTTATTAAATCAAGGTTTCTCTCCCTGAACTTTGCAACATCCTCGTTCTTAATTTTCACAATGTTTTCCATTCCGCAAATTTCAATATTCCTCTTCGCCAATTCATAAAAGTCCTTCCTTTTTTCATATGTATAAACTTTCCCTTTCTTTCCGACTATATTGCCCAAAAAAATTGCAAGAAAGCCTGAGCCAGAGCCTGCATCAAGGCAGCGCCATCCGTAACTTAATCCTGTTATTGCAACAATCTGACAAGCATCTTTGGGCATTACAATCTGGGCGCCTCTTTTGCACTTCTTCATTAAATCTATTATGCTTGGCTTTACAGCAACAAATTTTGCTTTTTTTGTTTCGATTATGCTGCCGTAATCAACGCTTCTCAAATCAATTTTACCAAACTCCGTATTATATACTCTGCCTTTTTTCAACAAAAGGCTGTTCCTGCTATTCAGAAGCAATATATATTCTTGCATATTTTCTTGCCTCCTTTAGGGCTTTCTGGGTTTCTTCATCATTAAGCAAATAGGGGTAGTTATATATTTTTGTAACCCTTTCATTATAAAATGGACGATTGCAATCGGGGCAGCCAGAGGTTATAAAAGCTTCTTTGCTAAAATACGGTATTTCCATTTCAATAAGCTTTTCATCATCAAAATAAAATTTTCCTTTTTCCCTCTCGATAAAATATCTTGCAATCTGTATCGCTCTATATCTAGACAAATCAACTGCTGTAACATTTTTTCTGAAAAATGCAAATAATGCTATCTTTATTCCATTTCTTGAAAGCTTCTTCATTAAATTTATTGCCTCCTTATCGCTTTCTCCAAGCCCAATAATTAAATGGCATGTTACATTTCCAAAAATTTTCTTTGCATTTGCTAACGCTTCCATATAAGCATTCCATGATGGCACTCCTTTCTTCCATCTGCTGAATATTTCTTCAGTGGCACAATCAAGCCCTATGCCAATTCTTTCCACTCCCGCCTCATGAAGCTTTTCCATTTCTTCTTTACTAATAGCAGTTATTGAAACAGATACTGGCTTTTCATTGCCTATTTCTCTTACAATCTTCTCCAGCATTTCTACATATCCTTCTCCATGAGGACACTGGATGCATATTCTTTTTGCATCAGATTTTTTTATTTTGTC
>JAJRYN010000161.1 GCA_024275755.1 archaeon
ATGATTGCCACCTGGAAATCGTGCATCTAGTATGAGAATGTGATTTCATTTATAAATTCTTACAAGAAATCTTTATTGAAAGCAGAAACTAGTAATAAAAAAGCGAATAAGCCTTTTTAATATTAAAATAGCGCTGAGGGGGGGATTTGAACCCCCGAGGGGCAAAGCCCCACAGGCTCTCCAGGCCTGCGCCTTACCGGGCTAGGCTACCTCAGCACTCTTTTTCCACATTGGCGGGTATGTACCACGTTTCATCAATACACGTTTGGTATCAGCAGCTATGCCTTTGTCTTTTTCCATTATATCTCTTGTAGTCATTAAAGCTTTCGCTATGGCAACAGCCTCGCCTTTTAAAGTTTTTATTACAACAATGTCTCCTTCTTTTATGCCTGTATCTACTTGTGCAACACCTGGCAAAGCTAAGTCCGCTCCATGACAAATGGCATCAACGGCAGAATCTTTTATTATTATGGCGGGCAGATGTGTTAACAAATCCTCCATTGGACGAAGATATTTTCTTATTTCCTTTTCATCGCCATCCTCTTTCCAGAAAATATAAGCATCAAGCAAATCCTGCAGAATAATGGCATCTTTTTCTTCAAACATTCCGCTCTTTGTTCTTCTTAACTCCTCCATATGGGCTCCAACGCCAAGTTTTTTACCAATGTCTTTGCAAAGCACTCTTATATATGTCCCTCCCTCGCATCCAACTTTGAAAAGAACATCTCTTCCGTCTATTTCAAGAATATTTAGATAATAAATGGTCCTCTGCCTTCTCTGTCTTTTAACAGCTGCTTCCTTTGGAGGAGTCTGCCATATCTTGCCAATGAAACTTTTCATTGTTTCCTTTATCTTTTTCCTGCTCACATCTCCGTGGAGTCTCATTACACATACATATTCCTTCGTTGCCCCATGCATAAGCCCTATTGCTTTTGTTGCATTTTGTAATGCAACTGGCAATACACCTGTAACATTAGGATCAAGAGTGCCTCCATGCCCTGCCTTTTTTATATGCAAAATTTCCTTAACCCATGATGCCACCTGATGAGAGGTAGGTCCAGAAGGCTTGTCTATAATAACAATGCCATTTTCCAGCAACTCCTCCACACTTCTTTTGTTTGGCTCTTTTCCAAAAAATGGGTTTGTTTCAGCATCATCTTTAATAAGTCTTTTCCGCCTCATTTTGGATACCATCTGCAACTTTTTTTGTTCATTGGACACACATGTTTTGTTTTGCATGGCGGTCCAGCCTTCTCAAATATTGTTGGTGCAACTTTTCTTACAAGTCGCAACATTTTCCATGCAAGCCTCCTGATTTCCCATTGAGCATGTAAACAGCATCGAAGTTCAAAAAAGTTGAGTAAGGAGCGAGCATTCATCGAGACAACTATCCTGCTGCAGGCTGCATTGGGCAGAACATAACGAGCGTCCTCAACAGGTACATGCTCCTTCAATTTCTCATAAAAATCCCATATTTTTCTCATCATTTCTTCATATTCTTCCTTAAAATTTTTCTTTATGCTCGGGGGGATAATATAACTCATCTCCTGCTCCACATATCTCTGGCTCTGCTGAGAATATGATGCGATTCTATGGCGAACTAGCTGATGTGTTAAAGCGCGAGATACTCCTGAGATAGCAAAGGTGAAATATGCATGTTCAACAACACTTGTGTGTCCCATGTCTATAACGGCTCTCAAAACTTTTCTTAGCTTATCTTCATCCTCATTTTTCAAATCCTCAAAATCGCTGCTGGAATGAGTTAGCAAGGCTGCAGCAGCTGCAATTATATCTGGCTCAGGAGTATGAGCAATTAATTCTACTTCCATTTATTTCCTCTCTGCTATTAAATCTATAATTTCTTCTGCCTCTTTTATTTTCTTAAGCTCTTCCTTTGCAATTACAGGAACTCCCTCAATATTTTTCCTTCTGCAGTAATCCATGAAAATTACCGACTCCTTTTCAGCCACTCTAGCCAGATTTGATATTATTTTTGCCTTTTCCATTATCCTTCTTTCATTTACACCAACAATAATTTTTTCGTGCAAAATCTGGCTTATTGCATGGAAAGGACTTCTTTGTGTAGGCAATATAAAAGCTCCTACCCTTTCAAGCAATTTCAACATTTCATTTTCTATTTCTCTTTTCATCTCAATTTCTTCCTTCCATATCTCTTCCCATAAATTAACTGGCTTTATGAAATCCACACCTATAAACTCGGCAATTCTCTCTGCAATATCCACGCTAGCCCTTTCCCCACTTTCATATAATCTTATTGTTCTTCTTGATACCCCAGCTATTCTCGCCAGATGTCCTACAGAAATTCCCCTCTCCATTCTTAATTTCTTCAGTTTTTCACCATCGATATTAACATAAAATCCTCCAGGGGCAGCACATATGAACGGCAACATGCCGTGAAGATAATTTTCTAGAGTTGCATATGTGATAATAGGAACACCATATCGGAAATAAACAACATCATCCTCAAGATAGGATGAGCATGTTCTATTTCCAATAACAAGTGGCACACCTTCTAGGAACCTTGCTATCGATATCAATTCTTCAGCCACCTCTTCATTTATGGCGTCTATGTTATTCAATACCTTGACTAGTAAAAGCAAATCATCCTTTCTGGCGATAAAGTCAAAGCTACTTGGACGAATCCTGCATATCTGACTGCAGTAGTATCCTGCTCTGAGGAGCAGATGCCGAGTTGCTTCAAGCAACTCTTCCCTTTTCATCAAAATCATATACTACTTCCCTATATAAAAATTTAATGTGGGTTGGAATAGATGACACTGACTCCCTAAAAGGAGGATGCACTACGTATGTTGCAACAGAATTAGTTGATAAACTAAAATACGATTTAATTGGCTTTCCCCGTTTAGTGAGGCTGAACCCAAATATTCCCTGGAAAACACGAGGCAATGGAGCAATCGCCTTACAGATAGGCATAGGAGGGGGAAAAAAAATAGAAATAGGCGAGATGAATGGCAGGAAAATTTACTGCTATTCTTATAAAAAGGGAGAGGCAAATCTGGAAGAAATTGTTTCAATGATTGATGAAGTTGTATCCAAAAATGCAATGAAAGATGCCGATCCTGCCTTTGTTATCTGCCAGAAAAAATTGCCGTACTGGATATA
>JAJRYN010000012.1 GCA_024275755.1 archaeon
CTTTTTTCAATTTTAGGAAAATATTTATATAATGAAAAACAATAATTGGAAAGATAAAATGAAATACTGGGTAAAAAAGGAGTTAAAACCCCCACATGGCAAGGTATATATTATCAAGGATAGATGTAAAGGCTGCGGATTTTGTATAGAATTTTGTCCTCAGGGTGTGCTGCAGGAATCGGAAGAGTTTAATGCCAAAGGATACCACCCCCCAAAACTTGTGGAAACTGATGATAAAAAATGCATTGGATGTGGATTCTGCTCTTTAATTTGCCCCGAATTTGCAATTCATATTGAAAAAGAGGAGGAAAAGGATGAAAAAACAGATTAAATTTTACAGTGGTAACATAGCAGCTGCAGAAGGAGCTTTGGTAGCTGGATGTAGATTTTTTGCTGGCTATCCAATCACACCTTCTTCAGAAATAGCAGAACATATGGCTTTGAGGTTGCCTCAAGTAGGCGGAGTATTCATTCAAATGGAAGATGAGCTGGCATCGATGGCTGCCATATTAGGAGCTTCATGGGGGGGAGCAAAATCAATGACTGCCACAAGTGGTCCTGGCTTTTCTTTAATGCAGGAAAATATTGGCTTAGGAGCTATGACAGAGACGCCATGCGTAGTTATAAATGTGCAGAGAGCCGGGCCATCAACAGGTATGCCCACTTTGGTTGGACAGGCAGACATTATGCAGGCAAGATGGGGAAGTCATGGGGACTATGAAATAATTGCTTTATCACCATTTTCACCTCAGGAATGTTTTGATTTGACTATTAAGGCATTTAATTTGGCTGAAGAATATAGAGTGCCAGTTATTGTTTTAATGGATGAAAGCGTTGGCCATATGTTTGAAAAAGTTGTGATTCCTCCAAAAGATAAAATAAAGATTGTTGAAAGGAAAAAGCCAACTGTACCTCCAGAAAAATATATGCCATATAAAGCAGAAGATTTTGTGCCAGAGATGGCATGTGCTGGAGAAGGCTACAATGTTCATGTAACCGGCTTGACACACGATGAAAAAGGGTATCCTCAGGCTACTGATCCAGAGGTGCAGGATAGGCTTGTGAGAAGACTTTGTGATAAAATAAGAAAAAATGAAAAGAAGCTTCGAGACATAGAAGAATATGAAATGGATGATGCAGAAGTTGCAATAGTTTCATTTGGCATCTCCGCCAGAAGTAGCAAAGCAGCTGTGAGGCTTGCAAGACAGCGTGGTTATAAAGTTGGGTTAATAAGGCTCAAAACAATATGGCCATTTCCAGATGAATATTTTGAAAAACTGGCTGATGAAATCAAAAAATTTGTGGTTGTGGAGATAAATTACGGACAAATTAAACTCGAAGTAGAAAGAAATGTTGGTAGAGATAAAACATTTTTACTTCCAAAAATGGGAGGAGAAATTCATAAGCCAGATGAGATATATAGAAAAATAAAGGAGGTGTACAATGGAAATTGAAGCAAAGAGTCATCCTTTAGATAGATATCTGAGAGCTGAGCGTATCCCTCACATATGGTGCCCCGGCTGTGGACTCGGAACAGTGCTAAATTGCTTTTTGCATGCTTTAGAAGAAACAAACATTAATCTAAAAAATTTAGCAGTTGTCTCTGGCATAGGATGCACTGGCAGAGTAGCTGGCTATATTAACGTTGATTCATATCATACCACCCATGGCAGAGCTATCCCTTTTGCTACTGGCTTAAAGCTTGCGAATCCAAAATTGAAGGTGGTTGTATTTAGCGGAGACGGTGATTTATTTGCCATTGGTGGAAATCATTTCATACATGCCGCCCGCCGAAATATTGACATGACTGTTATATGTGTAAATAACTACAACTATGGCATGACTGGTGGACAACTCGGCCCTACAACGCCATTGGAAGCGAGAACGACAACTGCCCCCTACGGCAATATTGAGCATCCATTCAATTTATGCCATGTTGCTGCTGCTTCTGGCGCAGTATATGTTGCAAGATGGACATCCTTGCATGTTCGCAGGCTGAAGGAGAGTATGAAGGAAGCATTAAATAAGAAGGGCTTTTCCTTTGTTGAAATAATCGCTCCATGCCCAACTGCTTTTGGCAGGCGAAATAAAGAGCCAACTGGACTAGAAACACTGAAATACTACAAAGAGCATTCTGTCATCAAACATGGCATCGATCCAGCTGAAGCCGATATTGAAATGGGCGGGGATATCATAGTTGGCAAATTTGTTGATATCGAGAAACCAACATTTGATGAAGCTGTCCATGAACTCATAAAGAAGGCGAGAAAATGAGGATAGAAATAAAATTTGGGGGATTTGGAGGGCAAGGAATAATCTTAATGGGAAATATTACCGCAAGAGCGGCAGCAATATATGATGGCAAAAATGCTGTGTTTACTCCATCTTATGGGCCAGAAGCAAGAGGGGGGGCAGCGAGTTCAAACGTTGTTATAAGTGAGGAGGAGATTGACTATCCATATGTTACAAATCCAGATATTCTTGTTGTTATGAGTCAGGGAGCCTATGAAAAATTTGCCCCTATCCTCAAAGATGACGGACTACTCATAATAGATGAAGATTTAGTCAAGTTAAAGAATGGGGAGGGAAAAGTGGCTAAAATACCAGCAACAAGAATAGCAGAAGAGCTTGGCAAGAGAATTGTTGCAAACATAGTCATGCTCGGCTTCTTTACAGGCGTGACAAAACTTATATCATACGATGCTATTAAGAAAGCTGTTCTTGAAAGCGTGCCAGCCAGATTTAGAGAATTAAATGAAGAAGCTTTAGAGAAAGGTTATAGGCAAGGGATAGAATGGCAAGAAGAATAGGAGTATTCGTATGTCATTGTGGCGTAAACATTGCTGGTGTTGTTGACGTGGAGAGAGTGGTGGAGGAATTAAGAGGATATCCTGGTGTTGCTTTTGCAACCACATACCAGTACATGTGCTCTGATCCTGGGCAAAATCTGATAAGGCAGAAAATAGAGGAGGAGAACTTAGATGCTGTTATTATAGCAGCATGCTCGCCAACAATGCATGAAGAAACTTTTCGCAACGTTTGCAAAGAATTTTTCAATCCTTATAGATGTGAAATGGCAAACATTAGGGAGCAATGTTCATGGGTTCATGATAGGAAAGAAGCGACGGAAAAAGCAATAAAACTTGTAAAAGCAACTGTCGAAAAGCTCAAGGGCAACGAAGATTTAATGCCCATTTTTGTTCCAGTTGAAAAGAAATGTTTGGTAATAGGAGGAGGTATCGCCGGCATACAAGCTGCCTTAGATATTGCAGATGCTGGTTATAAAGTCATTTTAGTTGAAAAGGAAGCAAGTATTGGCGGCAGAATGGCTCAGCTTAGCGAAACTTTCCCCACTTTAGACTGCAGCCAGTGTATTTTAACGCCAAAGATGGTTGCTGTTGCAAGACACCCAAATATAAAGCTGATGGCTTATA
>JAJRYN010000002.1 GCA_024275755.1 archaeon
AATTAGACGTTCTGGATGGGCTAAAGGAAATAAAAGTTTGTATTGCTTATGAGTATGAGGGAAAAGAAATAACTACTTTCCCTTCATCAATCAAAATACTTGAAAAATGCATACCAGTTTATGATACACTGCCGGGATGGGACGGTGTGAAAGGAAAGAAAAAATATAATGAGTTGCCACTAAATGCAAGAAAATATGCGGAATATATCTCAGATTGGCTTAAAACATCGATTGGAGTAATATCAACGGGACCCGCAAGAGAAGATACAATAAGGATAGATTCATAAACCAATTTTATCTGCTATCTCATTCATAGCTTCCAATGAAAGTAATAAGAAATCGTCCAAATTTAATCCAAATTTTTCACATTCCATGATTCTGTTTCTATCGACTCTTCTTGCAAACGATTTATCTTTAAATTTATTTTTCAACGTGCTTAATTTAACTTCTGAAAGTTTTTTATTTGGCATTACTAATGCTGCGGCCACAATCAAGCCACTTACAGCATCACAGGCACGCAGAGCATGGTCAATTTTACTTTCTGCTTTAAAACCCGTCATTTCATTATGTGCCTTTATTGCATTCAAAGCATACTCCGGTAATTTACCTTCAAGCATCTCCGCCGATTTCATTCCATGTTCATTCATATCCACCATTTCATAATCTATATCATGGAGCAGACCAACTAGTCGCCATATCTCTTTATCCTCCCCAAGTTTTTCAGCCAGTTTTTTCATTATGGCCGCTACTGCTACCATATGTTTCTTCAGATTCTCGTTTTTTACTTTGCCCAAAAGTCCTTCAATTTCATTTTCAGAAAGCATGAAAGGATAATAGCTAACATTTAAAATATTTACATTTGGAAAAATTTGTTTTAACATCATATTTGAATAAAAAATGTCATTTCTAAATTCATTTGCCACTTATTTTTTCTTCGAATTCCTTTAAATCCCTTACAACATGACTTCCATTCATATTTCCTTTTCTGTCCAGATAATATGCTTCTATTCCCGCCTGCTTTGCCGCCAGATAATCAAATTCATAGTTATCTCCCACGTGAATAATTCCATCTTTATTAGCGCCTAATTCATCACAGACTTTTTCATATACTTCCTTGTCCTTCTTTGTCTTTCCAAAGTTGCTGACAGCAGAAAAAATAGCTGAGAAATATTTTTTCAAGCCCAATGCTTCCATTTCTATTTCTATGAATTCGTTTGCTGCATTTGATATTATTATTAGTTGGTTTTCTTCTGACAATCTCTCAAGCACTTCCTTGACTTCTGGATACAGCTTCAATTTATCTCTACAGCTAAGCAAAATGTCTCTCCAATTTGCTCCCAAATCAAATTTTTTTATCCAGTATTTTATATCATACCATTCCAGAGCTTCTGGTCCAATTTTTAGATATTCTTTCTCCACCACCCTTTTTGCTTCATCATATGGAATGTCATATTTTTCCGCATATAACTGTGGAATCTTCTCTAGCCATACAGCATCTACATAGTCCATTGTAACGAGTGTGCCATCTAAATCAAACGATATTATTTTTTCATTCCACTGCATATATTTTCCCTTCATGTTCAACTATATTTATTTTTTTTCCTCCCTTCCATTTTTTTGGTTTTCTGACAACATATGTTTTAAAGTCTCTTGAATCCATTATGTGCAGCGTATCTTTATCTTCGTGCAGTACAGTTGCTTCTCTTTCTTCCAATTCAAGCCATACAGCCCTCTTTAACTCATCTTTATATACATGCAAGGTTTTTCCATCTACACCTTCCAATTCCAGTTTTTTTCCAGATGAAACAATTCTGTACAATTTCCCATCTATTTTTACAAATTTGCCAGCATATTCTGGCATCCTTATGCTATATGTATTCCTGTATACTCTCTTCCCGTCTTTCATTCCAACAAGAGATGATGATATTGTCAACTCACCTCCTGTTACTTCTTTTATTTCTTTTGCTGCTTTCTCTGCCGCCTTTTTGTTGCCTATATAATAATCAATGCCTCCTCTCACCTTTTCCTTTTTTGATATAAAGGATTGTTTTTCTTTTACCCTCCTCTTTACAATCTCATCTATTTCTGCCAGGCTTTCCTTCTCAGCCCCCCTTATTTGCAGCACAGCCTCAAAATACCCTCCTTTCATTAATGAACATTGAGGACAGAGTTTCTGTTTTTCTTTTATTTTTATTTCCTTCTCCTCCATCACTTCTCTTCCTTCAAATTCTCCTCTACATATTACTTTGTTATCCTCAACCTTGCACTCATATTCTATATCAGCTTTTATCTGATTTTTTATGTATTCTTCAATGTCCTTCCACAGCATTCCTTTTTTCCATTCATTTCCTATTCTATATGCATCGCAATTTCTGCAGAATGTTACAACAATTTCAGATGGAATGACAAAAAATTTTTTCTTTTTCAAATAACAATCTAGGCATAAGCCACTGTATGTCTTTCCTTTTTTACCACATTCAACGCAGAACATTTTAGAGCAAAGCAAACTGAGCATGTGGTATTCCAGCAATCTTTAAAATATTTTCCTCATCAATCATTCCCATTTCAATGCCACATTTAACTGCTTTATGTCCAACTAAATTTGCTATCGTTGCTTTAGCGAGATGTTTTTTCAGCATTTTCTCATCGCCGAGCACATCAGCATAAAATTCCTTTGAGACATGAAATTCTATTTCTCCTTCCTTCAGGGTTTTTCCTATTAACTCAGCGTCACATGCAGCAACCAATACTTCATTATACACTGTGTAGACTTTCATGTATATTTTATTCGCTAGTGAGCTTGTATTTTCCGTGTTTCGGCTCAAATATTATCCCCTCCCTTCTCATTTTGCCTATTAGTTTTTCAACAGTATCCCTCTCCATGCCCTCGTCCTGTGCTCTTGTTATTATTTCCTCCAGAGGGGCTGCAGAGCCTGTTTCCTGGCAAATATCTCTTATTATTTCTGTCAGTATTTTCATCTTGTCCTTCTGAGTTTTTGTTATGCCCGTCGTTATTAAATCAATGTTAAATGCCTCCAGTTCTCTTTCCATTCCTACTTTGGTAAGATAATATTCAACAATTTTTATTGCTCTATCTGCATCTTCGATGGTGACAACATTGGAAAGGCGCATTCTGGCAGATGCTTCAGCTATTCTTATAAATGCCTCAAGCTGGCGAGGTGTAAATGGTATCGTCTCCTTTGACTTTGCCCTCATATCAACATAATAATCTCTGATTCTCTTCATTGCCTCCTCAGTTAAAACAGGAAATACATTTCTTTTTGCATATGCAATATATTTCCTCAAAAACTCTGGTTCTATCGCCGGCTTTATTCTATCTATCTCTATGTTTTCATGCGATAACATTTCTCCATATCTATGCACTTCCAGTATGTGGCTTGCGAGAGCATCGTCTTTTTCTCTATCAGGCTTATCTGTAAGCGGGAAAATCAAGTCAAATCTTGAAAGGAGGGCAGGAGGAATGTTTATCTGCTCGGCTATTGGAGCATATTCATCGAATCTTCCAAATTTTGGATTGGCTGC
>JAJRYN010000013.1 GCA_024275755.1 archaeon
AACCATTTTCTCAGACATTCTCGATGCCAGTATTTTCCCTCTTTAAACAATTCTTCGTCTTCTATTTCTTTATTGCAGTAGGCACATACAGGCATGATTTTATAATGACAAAGAAGTATAAAAATGTGTTAAGTTATAAATATGTAAAATGGGTTATTATCATGAAGAGATTGTTAATATGTTTCGTTATTGCAATGTTTTTATTTAGTTTTAATACTAACAGTTTCAATTTTCAGGATAACAGAACCTTTTTGATGGGGATGGTCGCCAACCCAAAAAATTATCCTAATTTTACCACTAATGATTTAGAAGAGGCTTATTATCTTGCTTCCTTGTCTTCTGAAATCGTTAATTTATGGCTTTCTGTGCCATGGTGGGAAGAAGAGGAAAAATTTTCTTCATCATCTACACAGGCATTGCTTGAATTAATCTATAAAAATAAACTTACACCAATATTTCATACAAATTTCTGGAGTTTACAATATGTTGAGGGATATGGTATAGCCCCCTTACTTGATATTCCTCCAGATATGCCTGCAAATACAACATTGCAAAGCAAGGAATTCCGTAATAGATGGCTCAGGCATGTGACAAATATAAGTAGAGAATGGCAGCCAGCTTTTTATAGCTTGGGAAATGAAATAGATTTATTTTACAATTACGAGCCGAATCAAGCTGATTTTGATAATTATGTTTCTCTGGTTGCAGAGTCATATGATGCAATAAAAAGCGTCTCTCCTCATACAAAAGTGATGGTAATTTTTAAAGTGGAGAATTTGATGGATAAAAACACATGGTTTTTGATAGATAAATTTGATAAGAATAAACTCGACTTGATAGCATTCACGAGCTATCCATACTTGAATGAGACATATGATACTCCTGCAGATTTACCGGCTGATTATTATGCCAAAATAATGGAACATGCCAATGGAATGCCAATAGCATTTACTGAAATAGGTTGGAGCAGCTCTTCTTTAATAGGTGGAAATGAAGAAAAGCAGGCAGAATTTTTATCCTGGTTTATCAATGCTACAGAGGATATGCCCGTCAAAATAATATGCTGGCTTTTTTTACATGACATGTCCAAAGAAGGCGAGGAAACAAACGCAAATGAGTTACTTGGATTAAGAAAACATAATGGAGAGGAGAAAATGGTTTGGCAACGCTGGAAGAATCTCCATGATGTACCATATAAAAATAGTCCTCCATCCGCTCCAGCGAAACCATCCGGAGAATTGTCAGGAAAAATAAATACTCCATATACTTATTCCACAGTTTCTTCAGATGCTGATAATGATTGCTTGTATTATCTTTTTGACTGGGGTGATGGCAACCAAGAATGGTTTGGTCCGTTTGAGCAGGGCAAAATCATCAATGCAACTCATGAATGGAAGGAAGCTGGAAATTATGTTATAAAGGTTAAAGCAAGAGATTTATATGAAGAAAGTGAATGGAGTGAAGGGCTGGTTATAAGCATGCCTTTAAGTTTTCTAAAGGGTGTGGTAAAGATAAGTGAATGGATTGAAATTTTTGGGAGGACAATTTTATACCGCCTCTCTTGTTTTGACAGCAATTCCACGCTCGAAATCAAGCATCTCATCTCTGTTTAATAGACATTGCCCTACTGCTATAAGCTCATCATCTTTGCTTACAATCAATGCTTCATCATAGGGGCGGAGTTCTTTGCACGCATCTATAACAAATTTTGCAAAAACGTTTTTGCCTTGTTTTATAAATGGAATTGCATCATCTGTAACAACTACCCTCATTTTTGGCGGGCTGAAGAATGCATGCAGCCTTTTTCCGCCTTCCGCCTTCAATGAAAAAAAGCCATCTGAAGCGCGCATCGATACAACATGCTTTCCATCGCATATTACATTTCTTATTTTTCCGGTTGTTTTTGATTTGACTATCTCTATTTTCCCCCTGAACAAAGCTTCTCCTGCTCCTCTTCCAAACTGATAGTTTGCTATGCTTTTTATCTTTCTTATGTCAAAATCTTTGCTGCCTTTTTTTATGGCAGAGAAATCAACGATTTTCAGTTTTTTATAAAATTTATTGCATGCTTTTCTTATCTCTTTTTCTGCCTCCACATCCATGCTGGAAGGGAAAACTGATTGTGCCACAGGATAAATTTCATCTAATTCCAAAGGCACGGGGCCGAAGCACGATTCAATGATGCAGTTTGCCTCCATTTTTCTCATCCATTCATTCCTGCTGTAGGGCTTCTCCATCTCTCCGAATATGATACTTTTCTCAAAAAATGGTTCATGTCTCTCCAGTATTCTTTTTTGAAGACGATATACAATGGGGCGATGAATGGAATATCTGGTTGTGTACATGAAAGCTTTCTTTTTGGAAATATTTTCCCATTTTTCCAGCCATTTTTTCTCGTTCTTTACCACTTCCATTGCATCCATTAAAGATGGATGAGCAGTGGCACGCTGCTCAACTAGCTCCCATAAATTGCCATGCCTGATTGCTTGCTTTATCTTTTTAATCTCCGCAAATGTCTGCCAGAGATTATGATATGCTATTTTAACCACCCTCTCCTCTCTATCCATTTCTCTTAAGTCATCTATGCCAAATTTGCTGCACACAGGACAGCAGCATGGCAGTTCATCCATTTCCTTCAACCTTAAAGTTTTATCAGAGAAGATGAGGCGTTCATCCTTTGCATATTTTATATAGGAGGCAGAATCAAACAGATCGCAACCCAGTGCTACAGCTAAAGGAAATATTATTGGATGACCTGCTCCAAATAAATGAACTGGCTTTGAAGGGGGCAGCTCTTTTTTACTTGCTATTATTATTTCTGCTATCTCAGCATATCTCTGTTTTTCCATTAGTGGCACTACCCCTCCAACAGGATAAACATCACTTCGCAATTTCGCCAGTTGCTTTGCACAGTAACGGCGTAAATCTTTGTATATCCCTCCCTGAACTGTGCATGCAAGGAGCATATCTCCCTTTTCCTTTATGCTTTTCTTTGCTCTTTCGATTGTTTTTTCCACCTCTTCCTTTATTTTTTCATAGCTTTCCTCCTCCGAAAAAATATCCAGTATCGTTCCGATATCGCTTCCGATGCTGC
>JAJRYN010000014.1 GCA_024275755.1 archaeon
ATCTCGCATATCTCACATTTCCCCTCTATTTTTTCTTCTTCCTCTTTTTCTTCTTGCAGCTTTATTCCATGCTCCTCCATCCATTCTCTCAGCTCTTTATTCATGTCCTCCAGCCGTTGTTTCTTCATTCTCTCCTTAATAAATTCAATTATTTCTTCATCTTCCATTTCATCACCAGGGCACCTTCTTTAATTTTAATAGGTACGCCAATATATTTGTTGCTAAATGTATCAATGGAGTGAATATGAGAAGAAAAACAATATACTCTGCTTTAAAATTGGCAATAAACCACTCTTTATTCATTAGAAAACAAAATAAGAATGAGCCAAGTAGAAAATCGATTTGATCGGCAATAACCCATTTCTCTCCTCTTTTTTTGCCAATCCTCCTCTTAATGAAACTTTTCACCAAATCTCCAAATAAAGCGCCAAATGATAGAGAAAATAGCACTGCAAAAGCTTCTGTGCCATTTCCAAATGATGGATAGATTTGATTCATTATAGTGCCAACTACTATTCCTGCTGCTGTTCCTCCCGCCATCCCCTTCCACGTTTTTCCTTCTCCAAATATTGGCTTGCCTCGCCACGTTTTTCCGAAGTCAATTGGTATTTTTCCCCTAAAAAGCACCGCTGAAGCATTAGCAACGTAGGCAGGAAATATAAGCCATATGGCATACAGCAAATCAATCATTTTACCTCCACCACTATGCTGTCTGCAATTACATCTCCAATTCTCTGCCTTTTTGGTGTGGCCACAATAAGCAATATACTTACTAAATAAAACATTGCGAAAAATTCTAAGATTCTGATGATGTTTCTTGTAAAAATCGTCATAAAATCTGCTTTTTCATTGGCAACATTTCTCACTTCAATATCAAGAATTGCTTTTCCAATGGTGCTGCCAAAATAGAATTCAAGGCATGTAAAATAAAAAATCTGAATCAGGAGGAAGACGGAGAGAAATATGTATAATTCCATACGGAAAATTAGGAGAAGCATGACTGATACTGGAAAAACAATTGTAGAATCTATTAAAAAAGCGACAATTCTTTTTAACGGAGACGCATAAAATCTTATTATTGGTCTATTTATCTCATTTATCAGCCTCCTTTTCTTTATTTCTTCTACATCCCTGCCAGTTAGCTTCTTTATTATATGTCTGTAGTCTCCTCCTATTCCAGCGATTTTTCCTGCATAATATGCTTCTCTTTCAATTTTTCTTATATTCCTTTCAGCCCTGCTAAGTCTTTTCTTTCTAATAAATGGAAAGGAAGCGCAGAAAGAAATCAATCCAGCGAGATAAACCATGTCGTATATGCCTGCACCTCCCATTGAACCCATGAAAGGAAATTCAAATAATTCTGGAAGATGAGAAAAATCTCCTCCTATTATTACACCCAGCGTAGAAACAGTGTATGCAAAAACACATGTTTTTGGATTTCGAAAGAAGAATAGAAATGATAGCAGTATTGCCATCAGAGAAGGCAGAAAATAAAATGGGAAATAAGAAACAACGCCTACATCAGTTACAAATGTGACCATGTAGGTTACAATTCCTACTATAGCAATACCTGACAATACTTTCCAAAAAGACAGAGCATTTTCCTTTATGAAATAAAACGACAGAACAATAGGTATTAAAGCACCGCCAACATTAATGGCGAGAAAATAGTTACTGTATAAGAAGATAGGTAAGTCAAAAAACATTGTGGAAACAGAGCCAATGACAAGAAGTCCAATTTCTCTTTTCCCAAAATGAATTTCTTCAAAGGTTTCGGCATATATGAGAAAAAAGAGAGAAATGACTATGAGAAGCAGTATAGGAAATATAACCAGCAGCAGCAATTCAATAAGCACAAGTTTGATAAATAAGAAGTTAAAAAATTCTTTGGTATCGTAATTTTTGAATAATAAAGAGACGGTTAAAAATGAATAGATGGTTGTCATTGGCTTTTTCAATACAAACATGGATATCTTTTTAAATGATTTTATATAGCATAGCATGGAAGAGGAAATAAAACTGCCTGAATTTGACAGAGAAGAATTCATGAAAAAGGAGAAAAGAAAAGCAAAGACTGCATTTATCGCATTTTTATTTGGCTTTTTTATGGCTTTAATATGTAATTTCATATGGAGAAATTTGGATAGTGGCATGAGGTGGCCAATCTGCTTTTTGTTCGCCCTTGCTTCCATTGGCTTCATGGCAAAAATTTTGCAGCTTCTTAAGATTGATATAAAAGATTTCAGCAGAAAGGAATGGTTTGGTTCCATTGCCTTTTACTTTTTTACATGGCTTGCAATCTTTATTCTATCAATAAATCCACCATTTTATGATG
>JAJRYN010000015.1 GCA_024275755.1 archaeon
CTGCATTGCAGCCTCCTTCAATTTTTCAATGTCGAAGTTATCATCGTATAAATAATAGCGATAGATTTTGTATAGACAGTGCCTTGGATTAAAATCCTCATATACATATGTATATCCCATAATCCATATATCTTTCATTCCTTGCAATACCTTTATGGCGTTTCCTTTACAGTTGAATGCGATTACATTGCCTATTGCACTAACTCCTTTATCTGTTCTTGCAGCATACTGAAATTTTGCTTCCTGCTTATCTCTTATAATCTTTGTTTTTTTCAGCATTTTTAATATTTCTCCCTCAACCGTTCTCTTATCTGGTTGCATGGCAAAGCCGTAAAACTTGCTGCCATCATATCCTATTTTCACTGCAATTCGCATAATTAAAATATAGTTTCATATTTATAAAAATATGAAAAAGGAATATCTAAATATCATATGCTGCCCTTACTGTCATGGAGATCTTGAGCTGGAAATAAGGGAAGAGGATGACGATGAAATAATTGAAGGAGAGTTTTTCTGCAAAAAATGCCAGAAAAAATATGAAATAAAGGAAGGAATACCAATACTCATGTAATTCTATTCTTTTTAACCTTTGATATAACGACGGGAGGCATCAGATTTCCATGAGTAGGAATCTTATCGACTTCTTTTATTTCTATAAGAATATCTTTACCAAACTTTTCCTCATACCTTGCTTTAATTTTCTCATAAATCCTCTCCAGTTTATCTTTTTTTCCACCTCCTTTAGGCACAACAAGAATAACTATTCTCCGTTCATCTTCCTGCACAATCTGAAATTGCTTTATACCATAGAAATTTTCTTCATTCATGACCTCACTGGGAATATATGTGAAGGACAGAGGAGGTACTAATTTCCCATCAGGGGTTATAATTGCATCTGCCCTCCGTCCTTCTATCGAGCGTATGCATTCTGTATGCATTCCGCATGAGCATTCACAATCTCCCTTCCTTATAAAATCGTCCATTCCAGCATATCGGATAATGGGGGTCCCCTTTCCATATAACCTTGTTATTACAGCTTTTCCAACTTCTCCTTCAGCAACAGGTTGTATATTTTCATCTAAAACTTCTAGATAAACCATATCAGAGTGCAGATGATAGTTTCCTTTTTTGCATTCAAATGCTATTGGTCCTCCTTCTGTTGATTCATATACATCAAAAACTCTCGCATTAAATGCCTCCTCAATATATTTTCTGGTATATGGATCAAGCACAGCTCCCGAGGAGGAAATATATTGAGGTGAGATATCCTTTCCTATCCCTTCCTCCATTTTTAAAGTAGCCAGTATACGCAAAATGCCGGGATAACCATTCAGGAACTCTGGCTTAAAATCGTTTATTTTCTTTGCCATTGTTCTTGGCTCTTCTCCAATATCTATTATCTGGAGATTTTTTATTGATAAAACTTTCATAATGAAAGAGGGCAATGGGGACACAAAGGAAGCATATCCAGCAGTTCCATAAGCCATGTCCCCGATTACAGTAATCCTTGTTTTATTCCATTTTGCCTCATATGCCTTAAGAATGCGCACATAGGCAATAATATTTCTTATAATGGTAGAATAGTCCGCATATATCACAACAGGTTTTCCTGTAGAGCCTGAGGTAGCCAGCTTTTCAGCTCTGAATATGTTAAAATTTTTTGGAACTATTCCATCTGGAAAATTTTCTCTTATGTCCTCCTTTGTTATCACAGGTAATTTTTCAATATCCTCTATACCTTTTATGTCATCTGGCCTCACACCTGCTTTTTTATATTTTTTATGATAAAGAGGAACAGAATAAGCATATCTTATAATCCTCTTCAATCTTTTATTCTGAAGTTTTTTAATTTCCTCTCTGCTTTTTTTCCATACTACATCAACATCAAAAAAATAGCCCTTGACAAGCTGCAAAAGCATAGCAATATCAATCATTGCCTATATTATATCATATATTGAATATAAGCACTTCCATTTTTTCTTCAGCTTCGTTACCAGCGTAATCATATGCTACTGCCTTTATTTCATGCTTAAAGAAAGCAAATTCATCCCACAGCCACTCGTATGGCTTATTTTTTAATTCTACTTTTAACTCATCATCTATATATACCTCTATTTTAGAAATGCCTGATAATATGTCAGATGCTTCCATCTGCAAAGTAATTTTTCCGATTATAACCGTATTTTCTATTGGCATCACTTCTCTATCTGCAACATAGAGATATTTTCCGGGTCTTTCTATAGAAATTTCAGGGGGCTCATTGTCGTTTATTTCCACCTGAGCTATTTTTAAAAGAGTTCCAACAACAAGCTTTGTAACTCTTGCATCATATTCCAAATCCATCTTATCTATTGTATCTTCTGAGGAATGATAATAGTCATTGAATTGATATTCATGGAAAAATGCTGCATCATATCCATGCTGTATAAATGGCCAGTGATCGCTGCTTGCTCCTGCATTATATTCATGGATGGTAAGTCCTAGGCTATATTCTTCTGCCACTTCTCTCGCCACATTTGCAATCCACTTTGAGTCCTGTCTGTCATAAACTACGACATTTTCTTTGCCTGCCTCATCTCTGGTATATCCAATCATATCTGCGTTGAGCACCGCTACAATTGCCATATTTTCTTCATAAGCATGTGATGCATAACTATAACTCCCAAGCAGTCCTTCCTCTTCTCCAGAAAATGCAATAAATCTTATGGTATAGGTTAACTTAATATCATCCTTATACTGACTTATTGCCTTTGCCGCCGCCAGTACTGCAGATGTTCCAGAGCCATTATCGTCTGCTCCTGGTGAGATTGATACGCTATCATAATGGGCACATATTATCACGCTGTCCTCACTTTCTCCAGGGAGGATGGCTTCAATGTTTCTATCTTCGTATCCTCCGTAACTCCAGTTTATGAAATGGGTTTCATAGCCATAACTTTTCAGTTCATTGTATATATAGTTGCCAGCATCCCAGCACGATTGCTGCCCTGTTACACGGGGACCAAAATCCTGCAAGGTTTGAATATAATTTGCAACCATCTCCTCATTTATTAAATTCAATATTCCTTCTACGTAATCATAGTTGATATTAACGCTCTCATTATCAGCATTATCAGCCAGAGAAAATGGCAGAAAGAATATTGCTATGAAGACAACAAGAACTTTCTTCATGAATATTGAATCTGTTTTCAGTATAAAATTTTATTGAGGACACAGGATATCAAATTGACGAAGAATTTACATAACAGATTTTGCACTGATTAAGCTTGCTAAATTGTTTATGGTATTCGCAAAATTTCTTGCTTTTCCTGATACTCATACAGGGTATGCACAGTGAAATTTGATCACCTCTTATCCCTTCTTTGACGATTTTATCTGCAATCTCTCTTGCATATTCTTCAATCTCCGGAAATAAACGATAGAGATATTCATCGGCTGCTCGTGTAGATGTGGTATATTGACTTATTGCTGATTGAGTAATTCCTAAAATTGCAGAAATCTCTGTTTGTTTCATTTTATGTTCATTAACAAGAATTCTTACAATAGCTGCTCTGATGCTGGGGAGGATTTTACTCACCACGAGTTCACAAGGAGGTTTCATAGTTTCACCATTATAATAATGTTTTTATACCTATTTAACTATAACGGTGTTATATAACAGCGTGATAATATGATATACAAAAATATTATAGAAATAATAGGCAACACCCCTCTGGTGAAACTGAATAAGGTTACCAAAGGTGTTGAAGCAATAATTTTAGCTAAGCTAGAATTACTCAATCCTGGGGGTAGTGTCAAGGATAGGATTGGGATAGCTATGATTGAAGATGCTGAACGGCGAGGAATAATAAAACCAGGGTATACTATTGTAGAGCCAACTTCCGGGAACACTGGTGTTGGTTTAGCTCTGGTAGCTGCTGTTAAGGGGTATAAAATGATTTTTACAATGCCTGACAAAATGAGTGAAGAAAAAGAAGCTCTTCTGCGCGCTTTTGGAGCAAGTGTTATAAGAACACCAACAAATGTCCCACCAGAAGACCCGCGAAGTTATTATAAAGTTGCCGAAAAAATTGTAAAAGAGACTCCAAAAGCATTTTGTCCAAATCAGTATTATAATCAGAACAATCCAAATGCTCATTATAAAACCACAGGGCCCGAAATTTGGAGAGATACAGACGGAATGATAACACACTTTGTTGCAGGTATAGGGACAGGTGGAACAATAACTGGTATAGGTAGATATTTAAAAGAAAAGAATCCAGACATTAAAATAATTGGTGTTGATCCGGAAGGCTCCATATTTTATCACAAGTTTTATAAGACAAAAGGAGAAATTCATCCATACAAAATAGAAGGCATCGGTGAGGATTTTATACCTGAAACAGTGGATCTAGATATAGTGGACGAAGTTATAAGAGTAAAAGATAAAGACGCATTTTTGATGGCAAGGAGACTAGCACGCGAAGAGGGGATACTGGCTGGAGGGTCATCAGGAGCCGCAGTTTTTGCTGCATTGAAAGTTGCTAAAAATTTGGACAATGGCCTTATAGTTGTTTTATTACCAGATACAGGACGCAACTATTTGAGCAAAATATTCAATGACGAATGGATGCGAGAGAATGGATATATAGCTGGAGATGATACACGTGAAACCGATAGAGATTAAAGCTATATATAACAAAACTGCAAAAGAATATGAAGAACTTGTAATTCCATGCAAAATATGCCAATATTTAATTTTGATTCATGAATTGGAGTTGCAGGGTAATGAAGATGTGCTAGAATTAGGAAGTGGGCCAGGGTATTTATCAACAGAAATCGCCAAGGTATTAAAAAATGGGATGATAACTGGGATAGACATCTCAGAAAATATGATAGAACTTGCCAAATGCAGAGTAAAAGAAAATGGTTTAGAAAATGCCCAATTTTTTGTTGGCGATGTTATGGACCTTAAATTTGAAGACAAATATTTTGACATCTGTGTAACTTCATATCTTATACACTGGCTTACCGATATTAAACATTTCTTCAAAGAGGTGCATAGAGTTTTAAAAGAAGGCGGCAAACTGGGCATAATTTCACCATCACAAGAATGGTATCATGAGATTCAAAAAGCATTCCGTAATATAATCGAAAAATATAAAAGATATATACCAAAGGACTCTCCTAGAGAACTTGTGGGCTTAAGAATTTATTCTGAAAACGAACTCAGAGAAATCTTAGCAGAGACTGGATTCAAGGTTCACAAACTGATATCTTTTAGATATAAAGAATCGACACCTATTGATTTGTGCCTTAAAAGAATAAATGCCAAAAGTGGAGAAACATATCTGTCTTTTATTCCCATAGATATGCAAGAAAATATAAAACAAGAATTCAGAAATGAATTAGTTAGTGTTTCAGGTGAATTAACCATAACTGAGTCAGGATATATCATAATTGCAGAAAAAGGGGTAAAGATATGAAATTTGAGACAAAAGCAATTCATGTGGGGGAGGAACCAAACTTCAAAGAGGGGGCTAGTGGTGATGTTGTAATACCTATTCATCTCTCCACCACCTTTGCGAGAAAAGAAATAGAAAAACCAACAGGGGGCTATGAATATTCGAGAACAGGAAATCCAACGAGAAATGCTTTAGAAAAAAGATTGGCAGCACTTGAAAATGCTAAATTTGGTCTGGCATTTGCTTCCGGGATGGCAGCAGAAACAACTCTACTAATGTCTTTGCTTCGTTCAGGTGATCATGTTATTGCCTTTGATGATTTATATGGCGGAACAAAAAGATTGTTAAATATGGTTTTTAAAAATAATTTTAAAATTGAAGTGAGTTATGTTGATGCGAGGGAACCCGAGAACGTAAGGAAAAAAATAAAACCAAATACAAAACTAATTTGGCTGGAATCACCAACAAACCCTTTAATGAAACTTTGTGACATCAAAGCCATTTCAGAAATTGCGAAAGAGCAAAATATCTTAGTTGTTGTTGACAATACTTTTATGAGCCCCTATTTTCAGAAGCCTCTTCTGCTAGGAGCAGATATTGTACTCCACAGTACAACCAAATATCTGAACGGACATAGTGATTCAGTAGGAGGAGCCATAATGCTTTCTGATGAAGCAATCTATAATAAGATCAAATTTAACCAAAACACAACTGGCTCTATACTTTCCCCCTTTGATAGTTTTTTAGTACTGAGGGGATTAAAAACATTAGCAGTAAGAATGAAAGAACATGAGAAGAACGCGATCGAAATTGCAGAGTATTTAGAGTCACATCCTAAAGTTAACAAAGTGAATTACCCAGGGTTGAAAAATCATCCTCAATATGAATTAGCTAAAAGACAACAGTCAGGGTTTGGAGGAATGTTATCTTTTGAAATAAAGGGTGGAATAAAAGAAGTAAAAACTCTATTGGAAAATCTCAGAATTTTTGCATTAGCTGAGAGCCTTGGA
>JAJRYN010000016.1 GCA_024275755.1 archaeon
TATGCGGGTGCCGGGATTTGAACCCGGGCAACGAGCTTTTCCCCTTTTCCGTCAACGCTTTGCGCGCAGCGGAAAGCGTTGACGGAAAAGGGGAAAAGCTCGTTGCCCGGGTTCAAATCCCGGCACCCGCATATTATTTTAATTTAATAACTTACTTTAACAAGTGTTTTTATTGCCCCGAGAAGTGATAAAAAATAGGGGAGAATGAATGGAAAATGTCTGGGCATTACATCATAAGCTATAGTTTCGTTATTGTCAATAGTTCCGTAAATCGGCTTTTTGAAAGGTTTATACCATCCACTCCAAAAATTTCTTGACCATGAATTTGATGAAAAGCCTCTTGAATATATCTTAAAGTTAGCATCAATGTAATTATGAATAAAATTGTTGTGAGTAACTTCTACTCCATATGCATCATATATGTAAACTCCTTTCCCGTTTTTCTGCAGTACATTGTAACGTATTAAAGTGGTTTTGGAGAGAGAAACACATATACCGGCCAATGTATTATTGTAAATGAGATTTCCTTCCACAATGTTGGATTTCTGGCGAAAAGCATAATCCCCTGCTATGCTCACACCATATCTGCTATTTGAGTATATTATATTATAAGAGATAGTACAATTCTCGCTTTCGCCATATCCAAGAAGTATCCCGTCTTTGCAGTGTGAAATCAAATTATAACTTATCACATTGTTGACACCATCTATCCAGATGCCATAATCCCCTACGTTACTAATAATATTATGGAGAATCTTTGAATCATGAGAAAAGGAATTTATTGCACTCCTTCTGCTGTTAGAGATTTTATTATATTTTATGATAACATTAGATGCACTCCAAATCTGTATGCTACTCAAGTTTGTACTCCTAAAAAGATTATGTTTTATTTGTATGTCCTGGGAGGCCACCATCCTAATTCCTGCTGTAGTTTTGAAAAAAGCATTATTTTCTACAACAATTCTAGAGGAATGTGCTGCACATATTCCAATACTGACATTAGAAAAAATTACATTAGATACAGTGACATTTTTACATTCTATCAGTATTACCTCGCCGGTATCATGAGGGATGACAAAATTTTCTTTTTTGAAATAATAGCGAATTGGCTTTCCATCTACAGTATTATTTTCGATTGTTTGTGCACTCCATGTATTAATTCCGTCTCTGAAGAAAGTGTTGTTAGAAAATATATTGTTAGGGGAAGATGATGTTACAATACCCCAAAAATTGTTAAAAAATTTATTCCATCTTATTATATTACCACTTGCCTCATGTAAATCTATGCTGTAGAAACTGTTATTAGAGAGGATATTATGTTCGATAATATTTTGCGAACAGTAGTGGAGAGAAATCCCTATGTCATTGTTGATTATTTTATTATTCGAGATGATATTCTCATCACCCTTTACCCAAATTCCCCTATAAGATTTGTTGAGCCCGTTAATGATGAAGCCCGAAAAAATACAATTCTCTGATGTTATATAAATCATTCTTTCAGGAAAATCTGAGGATTTTGGAACTAAGATAGGAGGTTGTCCCTCTTTGTTTTTCTTTCCAAATATGGATAATCCCTTATTTATGCGAAGTGTTTCTTCATAAGTACCTCCAAAAACAATTATTGTATCTCCATCTTCAGCATCGTTTATAGCATCTTGTATGCTTGAATAGTTATTGGGGCCATCTCCACCCACATACAACGTTTTTCCGTCCCGCATATAAGAAATGCCGAAAACATTTCCATTATTACGTAAATTTACGCTGACTAGCGCTGGTTGACTGATAAAAATTAAAAATATGATAATAGCCAGTGACCTCCCCCATCTGCCCATCATTTTAATCAGCATTCATAAAATGGCTGTTAAATTTAAAGTTTTTTGGTTTGCTTCAAAGTCTTTCACAGAAATTCATAAATAAACATAAACAAATCTACTAATATGAAAGGGCGCATTGCTACAATTATTTTTATTTCTCTTTTATTAGTAGCATCATCCTCTAGCTATATAGAAAAGCCCATCAGGGAATTTTCTTTTAAAACAGAAACCACTTGCTCATCTGAGGAAGACTTAACCAAATATGTAAATCCATTCATTGGAACAGGCATATATTCTCGCTGGGGTGCAATGGGAAGAGGCAATTGTTATCCTGGGGCTGTTGTTCCATTTGGAATGGTTCAGTTAAGCCCTGATACAGGCAACGACAATTTTGCAGGATATCATTATGAAGATAAATATATCCTCGGATTTAGCCACACTCATTTGAGTGGTTGTGGCTGTCCTGGACTGGGCAATGTTCTTGTAATGCCAATTGTAGGTGAGTTGAAAATTACTGAAGAAAGCTATAAATCGAAATTCAGTCATGATGAAGAAATTGCTTCTCCTGGCTATTACATGGTCATGCTGAAAAGTTATGATATTAAGGCAGAGCTCACAGCCACTTGCAGGGTTGGCTTCCACAGATATACTTTTCCATCTTCAGATAACGCCCACATCATAATAGATGTAACCCACACACTCGAAGATGATGAGCCAGTGGATGCATTTGTTGAAATTGTTGATAATCAAACTATCGTTGGCTATGTCACCATTCCAAATCCATTTTGTGGGGGAAAAACACCTTATACAACATACTTTGCTGCAAAATTCAGCAAGTCATTTTCTTCGTATGGAACATGGAATGGCGAGGAAATATATTATGGCTGCAGCTCGCAATCTGGAAATGACGTCGGCGCTTACATTAATTATTCAACTTCAGAAGGAGAGGTGATTAAAGCAAAAGTTGGCATTTCCTATGTCAGCATAGAGCAGGCATTGCTGAATCTTGAGGAGGAAATTCCAGGCTGGGATTTTGATGAAGTAAGGGAGGAGGCAAGAAATGTCTGGAATGAAATGCTGCACAAAATTGAGGTTGAAGGGAGTAGTGAGGAAGAAAAGATAAAATTCTACACTGCTTTATATCACTGCCTTTTGATGCCACATGTTTTCAGCGATGTGGATGGACTGTATATTGGTATGGATGACCATATTTACAGGGCAGAAAATTATACTCATTATGCAACCTTTTCCCTCTGGGATACCTTCCGTTCAGAGCATCCACTCCTCACTTTAATACTGCCAGAAATACAGAATGATATGATAAATTCGTTGATAGATCAATACGAGCACGGCGGATGGTTCCCCAAGTGGCCTATGCTTAATAGATATACAAACTGTATGATAGGGGATCATGCTACAGCTGTAATTGTTGATTCATATCTGAAAGGAATACGCAATTTCAATGCATCAAAAGCTTATGAGGGAATGAGAAAAAGTGCTATGGAATCGCCCCCAGAAAATCACGATTACAAGGGAAGAGTTGGTCTTCCTTATTATTTGCAATATGGCTATGTACCTTATGATAAACTTTCCCAGTCTGTATCCCGAACTTTAGAATATGCATATGACGACTGGTGTCTTGCTCAGATGGCAAAAGCTCTTGGCAAAAACGAAGATTACAATCTATTTATGGAAAGAGCAAATTATTACAGAAACTTATTTGATCCTGTTACAAAATTCATGCGCCCAAGATATTCTGATGGCACATGGAAAAAGTTTTTCATTCCGGGCTCATGGAAAGGATTTACGGAAGGCAACGCATGGACATATACATGGTTTGTGCCTCATGATGTATATGGTTTAATAAATCTAATGGGAAAAGAAACATTTATCAAAAGATTGGATCACTTCTTTAAGAGATTTGCATATCCTGCTGGTATATGCCATTCTCTTATTACTGGCATGGAAATGAGCCAGATGAACACGTGCCATATTTTTACAATTATGCTGGCGAACCCTGGAAGACGCAATATATAGTCAGAAAAATAATGGATGAACTTTATGATATTACACCCAGTGGAATACCTGGCAACGATGATTGCGGACAGCTTTCTTCATGGTATGTGTTCAGCGCAATGGGATTCTATCCGGTCTGCCCCGGAAATACAAGTTATCAACTTGGAAGCCCCATATTCAGCAAAATCGTCATTCATCTTGACAGCCAGTTTTATAACGGACATGAATTTGTAATAATAGCCAGAAATGTATCTGAAGAGAACAAATATGTTCAATCGATGACTCTAAATGGAATGCCATTAAACAGAACATGGATTGATCATTCAGAAATTGTAAATGGCGGAACCTTGATTTTTGAAATGGGGAGCAATCCAAAATACTCATAGACAAATATTTGAGAAGAAAAATTGGTTCTGCCCCTTTTATTATTTCTCAAATAATTTCATGAGTTTCTCAGCACTGTAAGTGTTTATTACGTCTTCTTTTTTTGCCCATCCTCTTCTTGCAACAGCCGTGCCCAACTCATAAAACTTTAAATGCTCCTTATTGTGAGCATCTGTTCCTATTGAAATTTTTACGCCCATATCTATTGCCATTTTGGTATGGATGTCGTTTAAATCAAGCCTATCTGGATAAGCATTTATTTCCATTATGATGTCATTATCTTTTGCCACTTCCAAAACTTTCTCCATATCAATTTTTATTGGCTCTCTTTTCTGTATAATCCTGCATGT
Organism: archaeon; assembly: GCA_024275755.1. Lineage (GTDB taxonomy): Archaea > Thermoplasmatota > E2 > UBA202 > JdFR-43 > JdFR-43. Next base: position 4,565 of record JAJRYN010000016.1, read on the forward strand.
TGGGTGTGCAAGTATATCAACATATTCATTTTCTATCGCTTTTATTACACGGGCTGTCATTTCCTTTTCTTCCATTCTAAATGCTGAATGCACACTCGCCAGAACAACATCAACCTGCTTGAGTAAGCTATTGCTAACATCAAGGCTTCCGTCTTTCATAATGTTTGCCTCTATTCCATGAAAAATATAAATATCATCGAACTTCTCCCTTAATTTCTCTATTTCCTTAGCTTGCTCAATAACCTTTTCCTCATCCATTCCTCCCGCTATTTTCAGACTTCCAACGTGATCAGTTATTGCAATGAATTTATGACCGAGTTTTTTTGCTTCGATAATCATTTCTTCAATAGTATTTGCTCCATCGCTCCACTTCGTATGCATCTGCAAGTCGCCTTTCACCTCATTATATTCAACAAGTTTTGGCAACCTTTTATTCAAAGCTGCCTCAACTTCTCCTCTATTTTCCCTAAGTTCTGGTGGAATCCATTGCATTCCAAGTGCTTTATAAACCTCTTCCTCATCTTTTCCGGCTATTCTTTCAAATCCCTTAAATAGTCCATATTCATTTAATTTGTAACCTAGTTTAATCGCTATTTTCCTAACTTCAATATTATGTTCTTTACTTCCTGTAAAATATTGCAATGCTGAACCAAAACTTTCCTTTCCAACTATTCTCAAATCAACCTGTATGCCACCATGGAGACGAACAGAGGATTTTGTTATTCCTTTAGCCAGTACTTTCTCGACTCTTTTCATGCTTGTAAAAATATCCATAACCTTCTCTGGCTGAGAAGAAACAGCAAGAATATCAACGTCTCCTATCGTTTCTTTTCTCCTTCTTATAGAACCAGCCAAACTTATTTTTTCCACATATGGTTTCAGTTCTTCCATAATTGCCTTTGCCTCAGGTAAAACAAAGCCAAGCAAGAAACGATGTTGCCTTTGCCTGGCAATTTCTATGCCTTCTAGTATTTTTTTCTCTATTTTTTCTCCAAAGCCTTTAAGCCTTCTTATTCTCCTTTGCTTTGCAACCCTCTCTAAATCATCTAAATTTTTCACTCCAAGCTTCTCATACAAAACCTTTATCATTTTTGGGCCTAAACCTTCGACAGCAGATAAACTTTCAATATCAACAGGAATTTTCTCGCGAAGTTCTTCAAGTTTTTTTACCTTTCCTGTCTCCAGATATTCCTTTATTTTTTCCGCAATGCTTTTTCCAACACCCGGTATTTTCTCAAGCTGCCCCTTTTTATATAACTCTTCTATATCAACACTTAAGCTCTCTATATTCTGTGCTGCTTTTCTGTAAGCCCGTGGCTTAAACTCAACGCCTTCTATTTCGAGTAAATCGGCAATTTCGTACAATATTTTTGCTATTTCCTGGTTTTTCATTGCTTTTATATTGAAAGAAACCTTAATAATTTTTATGGCTATTGACAATATAAAAGCAGAGATTGAAGAAATTTTAATCGATGACGGAGAAAAAGCTATAAAATATGACCTTGCAGGTTCACCAACAGTGAAGATAGGGAATGAAGATATTCAGGAAGGCTACAAGAAATGTATGGAAAGAAAATCATATATGGTTGTAGAATCTACTTCTATAAAGGGAAATATTACCCGTATCCTCCAAAAGAAATGATTAAAGAAGCAATCAAAAGAAAGCGCTGATTATTTTTTAAATGCCTTTTTAATTTTTTCTTCCCATTCCTCTATTATTTTAGCTAATATTTCTGCCTTTACAAGAAAAATTCCCCACTTTCCATATGCTTTTCTCCCCAGAACAAGAATTTTATCTCCCGCCTTTATTCCAAATTTTTTTCTCAGTTTGCTTGGCAAAACTATCTGCCCTCTCTCGCCAACAGTTACGCTTCCATAGAAATCCAGTTCATTTTCCATGAAAATAATGAAAAATCATGTATTTAATGTTTTTCATAAAATTTTAAATAGGCAATTATGATACAACTCACATGCTTGAGAAGATAGGAAAGACAATAGCTACACATCCATTAATGAGTATAGCAATTGTGCTAATAATAACGTTTGCGTCAATAGCAAGTGTCTCCTATTTTGGACTCAAACAGGAATTCAGTGAAGAAACTTTCATGCCAGATTTAGAAATGGTGAAAGCAAATAATGAAATATCCACAAACTTTACTTCCAGTTATGATGTGCCTGTGCTCATAAAATCAAAATATGATGATGTTCTCACTAGGGATGCTCTCGTTGAAATACTTAAAATTGAAAAAGAAATTGCAAACTCTTCTCTCAAGGGAGATTTGTTTACACCTTCTGTTCCTTCTTACTCTATAGGAAGTGTTGCTGACATGGTGGCACAGATTCTTCTCAAAAAACAGGGTTTTATACCTTATGATGAAAAAATAGGTGCATTGCAAAATATGAATGACAGTGAGATAAAGGATGCCATAAAGGAAGGAATATTTAATCCTTTCTCACCCTTCCATTTCCTCCAGCCAATGTTTACCATGAGCCTAACCAAAGATTTTAACTCAACTACAATGAAGGCGAAAGCAACCATCATGCAAATAAATTTTAATGGAAGTATTGGTAAAAATGCAAGCAGGGCATTGAAAACCGAAAGAGAGATAGAGAGGATCATAAAAAATCAGGAGCTCGTATCTATAGATGCGTATGTAATGGGGGAACAGATTGTAACAGATGAAATAATGAAGGCAAACAATGAATCAATGGCGATATTGCTCCCATTAGCATTTGCAATGGTTATAATAATTCTTGCTATAATTTATAGAGATGTAATCGATGTTATTATAAGTTTGCTTGCTCTAGCGTTTGCCGTTACATGGATGTATGGTTTTGGGGCAATGATGCGTTACTCCTTTAATCCAATGACTACGGCCATTCCTGTTCTGCTTGTTGGCTTAGGCATTGACTATGGTATTCATCTAACAATGAGATATAGAGAAGAAAGGAAAAGAGAAAGTAAGGAAAAAGCAGTGGAAAATACGGTAAAGCATGTTGGCATGGCGTTGCTTCTCGCCACCATTACAACAGTGGTAGCCTTTCTTTCAAATTTAGCATCCCCAATCACACTTCTCGGAGAGTTTGGTATCCTGTCTGCTGTCGGCATAATTGCTAGCTTCATAATAATGCTCTTATTTGTGCCAGCCTGCCGAATGCTAAGGGAAAAAAGGAAAGAAACGAGAGAAGAAGAAACAAAAACAGGAGATGGCTTGCTCGGCAAAATGATGGCACGCATTGCCATCTCATTGCATAAACATGCGAAAATTGTGATAGCAGCAACAGTGCTCTTTTCCATCTTCATGGGATTCTTTGCTTCACAACTATCCACTGAATTTGAACTAGAGGAATTTCTGCCAAAGAAGTTAGAATTGACAAAAAATCTTCGATTCATGATGAATGAATTTGTTGGAGGAGGAGCCACAGAAAGAGTATATGTGCTTGTAAAAGGTGACATTACATCTCCTGAGTTGCTAAAGAGGATGGCAGAAAGCATTTCAAATATGAATGATGATGAAAACGTACTTAAAACAGGAAACAAAGCAAATACATATTCGATTCTTTCTTTAATGAAAGATTATGCAACATGGAACGGTGTTACTGATGTAAAATACAATGAGAGTTTTGCCTCACTTTATAACAAATATTTTGAAAATGGTATACCGAAAAAGAATGTTAGCAAAGAGAATATAAAAGAACTTTATGACTGGCTATATATTAATGCACCCATTGACACAAAAATGGTACTTCATAAAGGTAATGAGTATGATGAGTGTGTTATAAGAATAGAGGTGAGCAGTAATGTAAATGCCGATGCACTGGAAAAGGAATTAAAAGAGGATATACAACCTCTGAAAGGCTATTATGCAGTAATTACAGGCGGCCCCATTTTATCAAATACAATTTTGGGCATTCTTGAAGAAAGTCAGATTCGCTCTCTCATTATCACCCTTATTGCCTCCTGGATTATTCTTACAATAATATTTTACATAAAAGACAAATCCATCTCGCTTGGAACAATAACTCTTATTCCTGTCGCTCTTTGCGTAATCTGGATACTTGGAAGTATGTACCTGTTTGGTATCCCTCTAAATTTCATGACTATAACTATTGCATCTTTAACCGTTGGACTGGGCGTCACATATGGCATCCACATAACTCACAGATTTGCAGAGGAAATAAGAGATAAAAATGTTGAAGAAGCATGCAGAGAAACTGTGCTCCATACAGGCTCGGCCTTAATGGGGGCTGCAGCAACCACAATAGCTGGCTTTGGTTTGCTTGTTTTTGCTCTAATGCCGCCGTTGCAGCAATTTGGAGGAATAACTGCTCTGACGATATTGTATAGCTTCATTGCGTCAACGTTTATTCTGCCTTCTGTGCTGGCAATATGGGCAGAGAAAAGGAAATAATCATTCCTTAATGCCTATTGCATAAAACTGCGGGAAAAAATTGAATTCTATGCCTTCTTCTATCGATTTTAAATAATGATTCTCCCATTTTTTAATTTCTTCTTCACTAAGCCCTTCTCTTTTCAAAACATTCCAGTAAAATTCGCGAGCCCTCATGTATGATTCTTTATCTTCGTCGCAACTCCATATTCTCAAATTTCCTAAGCCCACCTCTGTTTTCAAGCCAGCTCTCACAAAAAGCATTCTAAGTTTTCTGCCGATGTATGGATCTCCTCCTCTATTTTTTATTGCCCTGCCAGCAAAAATCTCATCTACTTCTGGATAAGGGGGCCAGTGTATTTTTCCACCAAAATCTGGTTCTAAACTGGCAACAACTCTGCCTCCTTTCTTAACAACTCTTGCCATTTCATTAACAACCTGCTGCGGTTCTTTAACCCACATGAGTAAAAGGTTGCATATGGCTATGTCAAATATTTCATCTTTAAATGGCAGGGAATGGGCATCACCCATGTAAAGATGCACATTTCTTACACCAACGAGCATTTTCTTTGCTATTCTTATCATATCCTCAGAATCATCTATTGCAATTACAGTGCCATTTGTATGATTGCATATATCTCTAGTCACAGCTCCATTACCACAGCCCACATCCAAAACAAGCTTTGCATCTTTAAGGCCAGCTTTTATGTATATTGGATGCCTTTCCTCAGCTGTCTCTAAAGCCTGCTGCTCAAGCTTCCTTATGAAGTGTTCAAGCTCTTCTTTACTTCTATTATGAGGCACAAGGAAATAATATGGCGGGATAAATAGATTTTTGGATAGTAAAATTTTTCTTGTTCTTGCTTTTTATTAATATGAAAAAATTGTTGGCTACAATGATTTTTTTATTATTTACTGTTCCAGTAATAACAGGGGATATTTTCGTAAAAGAATATGTAGAGAGCAAAGGAATATGGGTATGGGGCTCAACTTTATATGAAACTGGCGTGGACAACTTTGTTTATGAGATGGTGGAGCATAACTTTTCAGATGTTTATTTGCTAGTTAAAGATGTTACTGGCTACTATACATTCAGCTTAATCAGCGAGTTGTTGAACAAAGCAAATGGAAAGTTTAGAGTACATGCATGGATTATATGCTTCCAAGATTACAGTCAAGGAGGCTGGATTGATGTAAATTCATCATCTTATAGACAGTATCTGATTAATGATATAATTATTCCATTAGTTGAAATGGGCGTGGATGGCATTTGCCTAGATTATATTCGGTATCCAGGAAATGCAAATGGAAATACCTATCCTGTGACATCTTTCTGTATGGAAGTAAGGAACGCTGTTAAAAGCATTAATTCAGATTGCATTTTATCTGCCGCAGTAATGCCGGAAATGGGGGCAAATGCCTACTATTATGGACAAGATTATGCCGAAATGTCAAGATATATGGATGTGTTGATGCCAATGACTTACACCCATAATTATCAGATGCCTCCTTCATGGGTTGGAAAGGTTATATCTTATATAAAGGCGAGAACAAGTTGTAAAGTACAGGCGATAATACAGAGCTTAGATGATGAAAGCATTTTTATGAGCAACGACGAATTAAAAGCATGCATTGAATGCGCTTTAAAAAATGGTTCAAATGGAATAAGTTTTTTCAGATATCCTGTGGCAGAGTGGCAATATGAAATTATAGATGAATATGTCCCCTTTTTTGATGACATTCCTCCATGCATTGAAATTGAATATCCTCTAAAAAATTCACTCTATATGTTTGGATACAGAATAATGTCCTTGTATAACAAAACTGTGATAATTGGTTGTCCCAGAGAACTAAAAGTGAATGCAACAGATAATGAAGGCATAGAGAAAGTAGAATTTTATATTGATGATGAGTTGATAGCAGAAGACACAGAAGAGCCATATATTTTTGAACTAAGTAAAGGATGTTATAAAATAAAAGTGGTTTCATATGATTATAGTAAAAATTTTGCAAGCGATGAAATGAATATATGCTTATTCTGCATTTCATAGCATGATTTGTATCGTCATTTCCATGCAAGACATTGCAAGCATGAACATAGCAAAATTTTTGCTTTCCATGGAGAGATGGAAAGAAAAGGATGGCATTTATCTAAATGATGGAAAGATGCTTTATTTTATAGAGGATATACATATCTATCATGATAATGTGGATAAAGAGGTAGAAAATCTTGGTTATTCCCCTAACACAATAATTTTCGCCTCCAGACATGCTTCCATAGCAAAGAAAAGGACACTAAGCATACATGCCATTGGAAACTTCAGCAAGGCAGAGTATGGAGGAAAAGATACAACACTTGTTCCCTGCAACCCTTTACTCATGAGAGATGCTTTGCAACTGCTAAAGGAAAAGGGCTTGGAAGAATATGAAACTTGTTATGAAGCAACGCATCACGGCCCCTATCTGGAAAAGCCCTGCTTTTTCATAGAAGTCGGAAGCACTGAAAAAGAATGGAAAGATGAAAGAGCTTGCAGGGCTATTGCAGAAACAATTTTAGAAATGGAAGAAAGGCAACATGAAATTGCTATTGGAATCGGGGGCGGGCATTATGCTCCTCGTTTTACTGATATGGCTTTAGAAAAAGATATAGCATTTGGACATATTGCTGCTAAATATGCTGTGCCATATTTGAATGAGGAAATGCTGAAGAAAATGATAGAAGCAACGCCGGGCTGCAAAAAGGTATATTTTCATGGAGAGCACAAAGAAATAAAGGAAATGCTGAAAAGAATAGATGTAGAAATAAATGAATGAATCATATTCCTATGTTCCTGTTCTGTTTATAAAATAAGATGCCGATAACAAAAAGAATGATAAATAATGCTGCAAAAAATACGCCACTTTCTAAATCTCCTGCACAAAAATTTCCTATTCCCACGAGGAGGAAAACAATGGATAGAAAAATGGGGACAAAAGCATCTCTGGATGCCCTAACATAAATATCCCATCTGAGGAAGGATTTCGCATCTCTTTTGTACATCTTTATAACAACAATATCAATTATCAAAAAGAGTGCACCTATTATTATTCCAATTATGCCACCCAAATTGCCATCCAAAATTGCCAGTGATCCAAGGGTAACAAGTAAAAAGGAAAGAAGCAGCATCAATAACATGCCAACTCTTACAAGAAAATGATGAATATCTATCATGATTTAGTCATATCTTATTCTGAAGCCCGTTTCACCTTGTGGCTCTTCGTATTCTACTTCTACCCTGTCCACTCTTGCCAGTGGGGGGCCGCGATGACACCATTCTATTATTTTTTCAACGCTTTTGTCGTCCCCTTCAAAAACTGCTTCAACAGTTCCATCTGGCATATTGCGAACCCATCCTTTTATGCCTAACTTATCTGCCATCTCTTTTGTACTGGCACGAAACCACACGCCCTGGACTCTGCCATATATTTTAACGTGTGCTCTTTTCATGATTGGATATTGAGATGCAAAATATAAAGTTTAAATAAGTGTAGACATATAAAATTGAATGATTGGTTTGCTTACCTCAGACTTTACTCTTTACCATGATGCCGTAAATGTACTCAGGAAAAGACATCTTCCTTTTGTTTCTCTCACTTTTAATGATGATATCCCTCCAAATGTTGACGTCATAATTACATCTTCAAAAGAAAGAGAAAAAATAGATTTTGATAACATTGTTACATGGAAAAATGGCAGCAATATAGAAAATCTGATAGATAAGGCAGTAATGCTTTCCAGAAGCAAAGAAATAAAAATAATTTTTGGAATAGATCCTGGGGACAATATAGGAATAGCCATTTTTGGCAATGAAAAACTCATAAGAAGCCTTATTGCAAAATCACCGGAACAAGCAGCAGATTTCATAAAAGATTATGTTAGAGACATAGGAGCGGATGACGTCATTATAAAAATAGGAAACGGCGCCCGTCTCATAAGAAACAGGATAATAAATTTTTTAATTGATGAAAATGTAAGGATAGAGATTGTTGATGAATCGACGATTCCATGCGTAGATAATGACGAATTGGCGGCATCGACAATAGCAATGGCAGAAGGAAGGGAAATAAGAGGTATGTTTTCCATTGAGCCAAAAGAAGGAGAAATAAGAGAAATGCAGAGATTGAGCAGAATAAAAAGCAGGAATATAACTATTTCAAAGGAATTGGCAAGAAAGGTGTTAACTGGAGAAATATGCCTTGATGATGCTATAAAAATGCAGCGCAGCAAAAATCAGGCGTAGCTCCACTTCTCTGGTAGCCTTCCTTCTCTCTTGTAATATTTAACAAGTCTCTTTATTTTTGCTTCAATTAACTGCAGCCTTCGTCTGTTATGTATATCTTTTTTATGCTCGGCCAGATGCTTTAACAAATTCGCTCTCTTATCAAGCAAATTGCTTAAGTCTTCTGGAATATCTGGCAACAAATTATGCTCTTCCAGTACTTTGGTTAATTTTTTGCCCAATGCTGCCTTTACATCTGGAATGCCATAAGAGTCGCGCAATATTAAACCAATCATTGCCGGTGGCTTGCCCTCCTCTGCCAATTTAACTATAAGCTGTTCTATCTCTTCTGGCTTCAAGCTCCATTCTGGATGTACTCTTTCAACTGGGTGCTTTGATCCTGACTTGCCTTTTCTTCTTGCATGCATTCTTGCCATTGACACGAAATAATCTTTTAATATATAAAATTCACTTTCATTTTATGCAAATTTGTGAAATTGAAAAAGTTATTGAACATAACAGTATTCACAAAACCTTCTTTTTTGATCTGAAAATGTATGCTACAGCTGGACAATTTGTCATGATATGGATTCCCGGCATAGATGAGATACCAATGTCTTTGAGTTATATTGGCGAGAAAATAGCTATAACGGTTGAGAAAGTTGGAGAAGCAACAGAAGCTTTACACCAAATGAAAGAAGGAGATAAAGTTGGTATAAGAGGACCCTATGGAAAAGGATTTGAAATTGTAGGCAGCAAGGCATTGTTTATTGCAGGCGGCACTGGCATAGCACCATTATTACCTCTAATAAAAAAATATGAAGGAGAAAGGCATGTTGTGCTGGGAGCTAGAACAAA
>JAJRYN010000017.1 GCA_024275755.1 archaeon
AATTTGATGTGAAAATAAATGATAAGCTAATTGGCTTTGCATATGGAGAGAAATATGACAGGCAAAAGCATGGATATGGAATGGATATAAAGGCAGTAACATATCATATGCTCGAGATAAAAAGAAATAAAAAAGGAGTAACCATTAAAGTATTATTTGATATATAGGTGATTAAAAATGTGGAGTGGTCCATTAAATAAAATAGGAGAGTACAGATACGAAATACCAAAGACATACAGAGGTATAAATGGAAATTTGAAAATGAGGGTTCCCGCCTTGATTTATGCAAGTGAGGAAATGCTTCCAGCAATAAGGAAGGATAATGCTCCAGAACAGGCAGCAAATGTTGCAACATTGCCAGGTATAGTTGGCAGGTCTCTTGCCATGCCAGACATACACTGGGGCTATGGATTTCCTATTGGGGGAGTAGCTGCCACAGATGCCGAAGAAGGTGTCATCTCGCCAGGAGGAGTAGGCTTTGACATAAATTGTGGAGTGAGGCTTGTCAGAACAAATTTAAAAATTGGTGACTTGGATAGAAGCAAAATAAGGCAGTTGGTTGACGAGCTTTTTAAAAATATTCCGTCTGGAGTAGGAAGTCAGGCAAAAGTTAGATTGAATAGAGCTCAGCTTGATGATGTTTTGCAGATGGGTGCAAGATGGGCAGTTGAAAATGGCTATGGATGGGAAGAAGATCTGGAATATCTGGAGGAAAATGGCTGCATGGAGATTGCAGATGCAGGCTATGTATCTGAGAAGGCAAAGGAGCGTGGAAGAAGCCAAGTGGGCTCATTAGGAGCAGGAAATCATTTTCTGGAGATACAAAAGGTAGCAGAAATTTTCGATGAAAATGCAGCAAAAATATATGGAGTAGAAAAAGACCAGATAGTTGTTATGATTCATACTGGCTCAAGAGGCTGCGGCCATCAAATATGTTCAGACTATCTACGAGTTCTAGAGCAGGCGGTAAGGAAATACAATATAAGTTTGCCAGACCGCCAGCTTGCATGCGCTCCTGTAAAAAGCAGGGAGGGAGAAAGCTATTTCAAAGCCATGGCATGCGCTGCAAATTTTGCATGGGCAAACAGGCAGATGATCGTTCACTGGGTGAGGCAGTCATTTGAGAATGTTCTTGGCAGAGACGCTGAGGAGCTTGGAATGCATATCGTATATGACGTATGCCATAATATTGCAAAGGTGGAGGAGCATATTGTAGATGGCAAAAAAATGCTTTTGTATGTTCACAGGAAAGGAGCCACCCGTTCTTTTGGGCCGGGTAGAAAAGAAATACCGAAGAAATATCAGGATGTTGGACAACCCGTTCTAATTCCAGGCGATATGGGAACAGAAAGCTATTTGCTTCGCGGCACCAATGAATCTGAGGAGGCATTTGGCTCAACATGCCATGGGGCAGGAAGAGTTATGTCGAGACATCAGGCGAAGAGGAGATGGAATGGAAGAGAAATTGCAAGGATGCTGGAGCAGCGCGGCATATATGCACATCCTGCAAGCTGGAGTGTTATGGCGGAGGAGAGTCCAGATGCATATAAGGATGTCAGCCAAGTTGTAAATGTAACTCATGGAGCTGGACTATCGCTTAAAGTAGCAAAAATGGTGCCCTTGGGCGTAGTAAAAGGATGATTGAGTTATTAATAAAAATAGTAATATGTGCTGCATTTGCCATCCTAGCTTTAAAATTCAAAGTGCTTGATTCAGGAGGAACTGTTTTTGCAGTGATAATAGGCGCAACTATTCTCTTTACTCAGGGAATATCATGGTTTGTTTTGCTTCTAATTTTTTTAATTTTTGGCTCAATGGCTACAAGCTATAAAAGGAATTTTAAGAGAAAAAGATTGCATGAAAGAGCAGCAAGAAGAGCAACAAATGTAATGGCAAATGGCTTAATTCCTGCCATTCTGGCTGTATTTTCATTGACATATGATTTTTCCGTGCCATTCGTCGCCGCCATAGCAGTTGCTATGTCAGATACTCTAGCTTCTGAGCTTGGAGTGCTCTCCAACAATGCATATCTCATAACTAATTTTAAGAAAGTGGAGCCAGGCACAAATGGAGCCATCTCATTGCTGGGGGAGGGAGTTGCTTTTTTAGGCGCAACCCTCATCTCAATTGCAGGATATTTTTTGCTTAGTCTTTCATTAAATGAAACAATTTTGTGCATTGTTTTAGGCCTAATCGGCTGCCATATAGATTCGGTGCTTGGAGCTACTTTTCAAGGGAGATATAAAGGAGCGATAACAGGTGAAGATACGGTATTAACAAATAGCGACGTCAATCTAATATCAATATCTCTAACAGCATTGGTTGCATTCATAATTGTGGAGATATTATAGCTAAATCTTTCTCGCATTTATCATAACAACATCATAATATGCCACTCTTTTTTCATGAAATGGCAGGGAAGCTTTGATAGGGAATTTGTATAATTTTTGTCTTTCAATCTTCCATCCATTTTCTTCTACCAATTTTTTTATGAAATCTATGCTGTCTTTTAAATGGAGAGAATAAAAAACATTGCTTACCTCCATCGCCTTTTTAACAAATTTTTTGTCTGCCCCTCTATTTGCATGTTGCGCACCAAAAGGAGGATTCATTGTGACTGTGTCTCCTTGTAAATTGAAATCTTCAACATCCGTTACAAGGAAATCTACTATAGCCCCTAATTTTTTTGCTTCTTTTGTTGCAATTTTTATTAGTCTTTCATCTATATCTATACCAATGACTTTTTTCGCTTTCAACAATGCCGCCCCTATTGAAAAAATACCTGTTCCACATCCTAAATCGATAACAATCTTGTCTTCTATATCTCCATTATAATATGCAAGCCATAAAATATCAGCAGCTATTGATGCAGGCGTGATATATTGCTCCAGCTCTGCTCTGATTTTCTCGGGCATTTCAATTTTTTGAAGCATGATTTCCAATTCTTTTTTCTTCACATTTTACTTATGCAATCCAAAAGATAAAAACTTTTTTATAGTAAAATTTTATTTACTTTTGTAAAATAAATTTGATGGTGAAAAGATGAGAAAAATATTAATTGTAATACTGGCTGGGCTGGTGGCTGTTTCAGCAGCCTTTGCATATTATGTCATTGAAAACGAGAGGGAAGAGGAATCGACAAACAATGCAACGGTTAATGTAACCCTCATAATAAATTTCGGCAACGAGACAGAATGGCAATTTGGGCTAACACTAGATGAAAAAAATGCAACAGTATTCTATGCACTCCTTAAGGCAGCTAATGAAAATGGCTTCGATGTTAAATACACCTATTACGGCCAGTATGATAGCTATTTCGTTGATAGCATAGCAGGGGCAGGAGGAGACGGAAAATTCTGGATTTATTATGTCAACGGAGTGATGGGAGAAGTAGGAGCAGATAAGAAAGTTGTAGGAGAAGGTGATATAATTGAATGGCGACTCGAAGAATTTAGTTAAAAATTTAAAGGGCTTGGACATAAACCACATGATGAAAAAGAAATTATTGATTGCTGGAGCATTGATATTTATAGGTATAGCAGCCCGCTTATGGCTGTACAACTTTCTTCCATCTGCACCCCATATTTATATAACGTTGGCGGGCACAAAGCAGCCAATTTTCATGATGGATGTATTTTTTGTTATTGCAGCCATTTCATTGATAGCAGGAAGATATTTGGGCAGCCATTTCTCATTTTTGTTGCCTCTTTCAATAATGGCTGTAACTGATATAATAATAGGCAATAGCATGATTTTCCTCTTCACTTGGAGTGGATTTGCCATAATGGGTAGCATTGGATATGCAAGCAAAAGAAAAAGTATGTTGCAATTCTTTGGCTTCAGCATATTGGCAGTAATTGCTTATGATTTATGGACGAACTTTGGATGCTGGCTTGGATGGTACAGCCATGATTTAAATGGCCTAATGCTTTGTTATACTTTAGCCATACCATTTATGCTGTGGCATCTTGTATCAACGCTAGCCATACTTCCATTATTTGCCATACCATTTGAAAAACTTGATTTGAATAAGATGGTAGAGATGCATCGCATCCCAACATTTTCTCCAACTGCCCTAATGATGGCTTTGAGTATATTGATGCTCATATGAAGAATTGAGATGCATCAATACTAAATTCTTTCCCCGACCAATTGTTTTGTAAATCGATAAACTTAATTAATGAGAAAGCATGCAAAAATTATGATTATAGATCCATGGGGCTCACAGAAATATGAATATGAAAAGCTCTTTGAGGACTTTGGAATTAAAAAATTTGAAGAAGAATTATGGAAAGATTTGCCTCGTCCTCCTTTTTTCTTTCGCCGCAAAATAGTATTTGGGCACAGAGATTTTGAAAGAATAAAGGATGCAATAAAAAATGGCAAGCCATGGGCCTTACTTACAGGCTTAATGCCATCGGGCAAAATGCATTTTGGGCATAAAATTGTGATTGACCAGGCAATATATTATCAGAGTATAGGAGCGGATGTCAATATAGCTGTTGCAGATATAGAAGCATATGCCACAAGAGGCTATTCTTTAAAAGAAGCGGAGAGAATAGCAATAGATGAATATATTTTAAATTACATAGCTCTTGGCTTGAAGCCATGTCGCATTTACTTTCAGTCAAAAAATGAAGATGTGAAAGATCTGGCTTATTTACTTGCCAAAAAAGCGAATTTATCTGAGGTGAATGCAATATATGGTTTCAAAGGTTCAACAAATATGGCACATGTGTTTGCTCCATTTGTACAGACAGGTGATATATTGCATGTTCAGATGGAAAAATATTCTGGTTTATGTCCAACGCTTGTGCCAGTTGGTGTTGATCAGGATCCACACATAAGATTTTGCCGTGACTTAGCAGATGCTCACCGCTTTTATAGCATAATCCCGCAGGATGAAAAAATAGGGGTGTTTGTCAAAGGCGATGAAAAAGTGAAGGAATTACTGGATGAGGCGGAAGAAGCGATAAAAAAGCATGGGGAAATTATTGAAAGAAAGGATGATTACAAGGCAATTTATGCAAGAGTAGATGATATCTTTTCCTTGGATTATGAACTGGCAAAAATAGAACGTAGCCATGGTGGCTATGGCTTCATACTTCCTTCGTCCACTTATCATCGTTTCATTTCTGGTCTCGATGGCAACAAAATGTCGAGCAGCAGACCACAGTATGCATTATTTTTAACTGACACGCCACAAGAAGCAAAGAAAAAGATATGGGCAGCCAAAACAGGAGGAGCAATGACAGCAGAAGAACAACGCAAACACGGAGGGAAGCCAGAAGAATGTATTATTTATGAGCTGTTCACGTATGGCATTCTGGAGGACGACAAAGAATTGCAGGATATATACAGCAGATGTAAAGGAGGGGATTTGCTATGTGGAGAATGCAAAAAGTTAGCTTATCAGCTGATTGAGCAGTTCCTAATTAGTTTGAAAGAAAAAAGGGAAAATGCAAGAGATATGCTTAAAGAATATATCTCATAGTTTCTCGAGTTCTATATCTAAAATTCCATTACGGAAAGTTTTCTTTATCCTTCTTTTAACCTTAGTTGGCAACTTTATTTCCTTTATTTCATCCCCTGCAATAATTTCAAGTATGCCGTTCTTTAACTTAACTTTAATTTCTTTCTCATCAACATTGGGCAATTCAAGGGTTATATATATCTTATTTTCGTCTTCAAAAATATCTCCTTTTTCATCTTCAAATCCAAATTCTTCAAAGCTTGGCTCTCCATTCTCATTTATTTTTAATGAAAAACCTTTTACAAATGGCTGCATGTTGAAGGCGCTTTTAAACGCCTCCTCAATTATTTTTTCCATCTCTCTGACTATCTTCTCAAATTCTTCTGCATCTTTTTTTCTTCTTTTTTCATCATCAAATATCATTTTTTAAAAAATAAAAAGGATGTATTAAAATATTTTGGAAAAGGAAAGAGGGGTGTTTTGTTTACTTTCTTCTTTTTCTGTATATCAATGCAATTAAGGCTATTGCCACTGCAATGCCGACAAATTCAAATCCAGGTGTTTCTGCTCCCTTCTTTACAGTCACTGTCTTTGTGGCTGCGTAATAGCCATCCTTTTCTGCTGTTATTGTTATTGTTCCTTCCTCTGTTGGTTTATATTTGACCTCTCCATTTGCATCTGTTGTACCAATTGTTGCGCCATTCACCTTCACAGTTGCTCCTTCTACCGGTTTTCCTCCTCTTGTGGTGACCAATATTGTAACCTCATTGTCTTTCTCAATCTCTGATGCAACAACTATCTTCAGGCCAATCCATATGTCTATCTCTCCTGCTTCCTCGCCGCCTACCAGTATCTTTATCTTTCCTGTCTGTAGTGGTACAATTCCGAATATTAATTTTCCATTTTCATCTGTCTTGCCTACTTCAACTGGTTCTCCTCTTGTTGGTGTAATTATTTCTACCTTCAATCCAGCTACGCCGCTGCCAGTCAATGGATGCTTGACTACTATTGTTATCAAATTCTCCTCTGCCAGGAATGCCACCTTCTCTGCTGGCTCAACAATCTCTATGGTTGGTGTTGTTATCTCCAAACTGCCATCTGCATCGGCATAGACGCTTCCTTCTGTTGCTGCTTTGAATTCAAATGTTAACGTACCTGTTGCAATAGCAGTTACATTTTCAAGTGTTCCTGTTCCATTCTCTATTGCAAGCTCATATGTGCCATTTTCTACATATGCTTCAAAGCTTGCTACTTCCTGCAATCCATAAATGAGTAGTGTGCCATCAACATCCTGGCCATTCCACTCAACATTGAATACAAGTGTCACATTCTTATCCACATTCTTAACTAGTAGGCTTGGATCCACAGTTACTGTTGCTTTTGATACAGTAAAGCTTGGCTCATTGTTCATGTTATCGTGCTTCTTATCTGTTGTCCTCACATACAGATAGTATGTTCCTGTCTCTGTGAAGTATCTCTCAAATGTATAGTTTCCATCGCTTCCAGTATATGCCACTCCATCTGTTAACTCCAATTCACCATCATGCAGCATCTGCAATTCTGTCTCATTCAGTATGTAAAATTCAAACGTATCTGCATATGGTGCACCATTTCTTGTTATGTTCACTGCAAACTCTGTCATTTCTCCAGCTAAAACATTTGCCGGCGCCAAAGCCACATCTAAATCATGGGCTGGCTGTGAGCGTATTTTTGCATATGCATAGAATGTTTCTCCACCTGGTGTCTGGAAGGTTGCAACAACAATGATGTTTCGAGCTGCATATTTGGATGAAATTGTGAATTCATATACACCATTTAATCCTTTACCACTTGAGCCGTCTCCAGTTATGCTTCCATTTTCTACCGCCTCCGCCAGCTTGTATGGTACATTTTCGTCTTCATAATACATCATAACTTGAGCGTTTGGAACTATGTTTCCATAATTGTCCTTAACTGTAACTGTTATGTTCGTTGGTGTATCTACAATAATTGTATCTGGTTCAGCCGTAATATATCCTCCTTTTATAACACTGATGGTCTCTCCAGCTTCTCCCTTATCTGGCCATGTTACATTAACATATATCTTTCCATTTCCTTTTGTTGGGAATACTGTTATGTTCCATATTCCGTCCTTCCAGTATTCATATGCTGTTTTTGGCGGGGCATACAATATATCTCCTTCTACAGTGATACGATCTGTAATATTCTCATTATCTGTTCCTACTCCTAAAGCTTCTGGTGTTCCATATGTTGTCATATTCTCGCCGAATATCTGGATTTGTATTACTTGACTGTTGTTCTCTGCATCCATTACATTAATTTCCGATGAACTCAAAAGCTTGAGATTCACTGGAGGAGCTGCCTGAATTGTATAGTCTGCTTCTCCTATATATTCCCAGTTTCCATCCTCTGTAACATCAACACTTATGTTTATTACATAATCTCCAGCTTCCCACATGCCCGATGTGAGGTTTAGAAGTTTGCCAACTATATCAAAATTAATTGGGCCTCCTGTTTCAATTGTTGCTCCTGTCTTTGTATACCAGGCATAAAGTTCGCCATCTTTGTATATGGAAATGTTATAATCACTTGCAAGCAATGCCAATCCATCTTCTGGATATGTTACCTCAAAGACAACTGTACCAATGTCAAAACCACCAACTGCATTATTACTTATTAAAGTTATATTTGGTGCAACAGGGTTAACCATAACAACATCATATCCAAATGCATTTGGATAATCTGGGTCTCCGATATATGCTGAAACATTGTATTCTCCGGCTCCTTTCTGCCCAATATTTATATCCAGGAAGCTATAACTTCCATCTGCCGCCACACCTGTGGTGTCGAAACTTCCATCTGGATATGTAAGTCTAACTGTTGCTTGTGTTGCTGCCTCTCCGTCCATCATAACTGTTCCTTCTATGTTTATATAGCTGCCTGGCTGTCCAAACTTCACATAATCTACTTCATCAGGTGTTGCATTTACATCGAGTGCAATTGGACTCACATCTATTGCTACAGCATTGCATTCGCTGTCAACAAAATCAGCAACCCACCATTTGCCACTTACGTCAAATGTGAAATATGACCACTGGATATAAGCGCCTGTGCCTGTCTTACGAGGTGTGTCTTCGCGAGGAGCATATAATTTTACATCGCCCACAGCATTTTCCACTATTATGGTATGCGTTGTATTCCAGTCTGCAGAAGTTGGTGTAACTTCAAGGGCAGATGAGAGATTTGCAATCTTAACAGTGAAATTATGATGTGTTTCTTCGACACCCCAAATATCAACAGAATAATATTCAACAATATGAGTGCCAGGCTCTTCAATTACAAAAGGCCCAGTGTAAGTTGTCCAAGCACCTCCATCGATGCTGTATTTTGTTTCTTTTACACCTGTCTCATCTGTTGCATTTAATGTTACTGTTACATTTGTTACATACCAGCCCCAAGCAGTTTCTTCCCCTTCTAACGTATGAGTTGTTACGGGGGCATTCATAACGCTGTTTGGCATACCTGGTGTGCCGCCTTCTGGGCCTTCATACCATACATCGTCTTCGCCCAGTTCCAATGAATGATTGGTTGCGGCATCGTCACTGAATGATATATTGATTATCTCTGTGCCAGTATCATCATAAATATGTATTTCATCTCCATCGTTATTTAATACATTAGAATCTTCCACCACATAGTAGCCATAAGCAGGAATTTCAACATTTGTGAGATTACCAAAAGTATTATTTGCTTTATCTTTTATGACCCACCCCGTTAGATTAATAGCTGTATCTGTTGGATTAAACAATTCTATCCATTCATTGTATGTTGCATTTGGATCATACATTATTTCTGATACCACTACAGTGGTTGTAATTGTCAACGCCTCTACATTCTTATAGTTCCCCGGTAATACAGCGAAAGCGCTCGCTACTATTACGGCTGCAATTACTAAACACCCTACCCTTTTAACTAATTTTTTCCCATACATTTTATTCCCCCTTAAATTTGCCATCTAAAATGCTTACCCTTTTTTAACCTTTTCTTTTTTATTCGCTCCATTTTAGGACAACTTAAGAATTCCCTTCTTTTTTATAAATATTTTGCTTTTTTTCAAGATTATCACATCTTTAAATTTTGGTCATGCTTCATATTTTTCCTCATTTTTCTTTATCTTATTCATCAAAACTTCGTTAATATTCACCCCCATATAGTTAAGGAATAGGAGGCAGTATATCATAGTATCTGCTACCTCTTCCTCAATTTCTTTCCTTTTCTTTTCATTTGTCACGATTTCTTCGAATCCATAATCATGCCACTGAAAATGTTCCAATAACTCGGCAGCCTCTATTGCTATTGAAATGGCGAGATTTTTTGGAGAGTGGAATTGCCTCCAGTTTCTTTTTTCAACAAATTCTTCAAGTTTTTTGATTATTTCCTCCATAATAGAAAAAGCTTTAGTATAAAAATTTGTTATTATGCCTAATGTTGGAAAATATTGTGAGGAGAAATTTTAGAGAAATTGATAAAAATGAAGAAATTAGCAAGATATTTGGCTATCTGTACGGAGAAACGGATTTTCCAATAATAATGGATGGGAAAAAGCCATGGGGGATAATAGATGAAAGGAAATTAATAAAGAGCAAGTTATC
The DNA here is from genome assembly GCA_024275755.1 of archaeon. Taxonomy (GTDB): domain Archaea; phylum Thermoplasmatota; class E2; order UBA202; family JdFR-43; genus JdFR-43. Next base: position 10,126 of record JAJRYN010000017.1, read on the forward strand.
GGGCAAGGAAAAAATCAAGGACTTTGTTGTCGGTGTGCCAAAACTTGATGCAACATATTCAATAGCAAAAGCAAAGAATAAAATGATTAAGAGTGGCGTTGATAAGATAATAGTCACCAAAGAAAAAGAGTTGCTTGGCTATGTTACTGCCCTTGATATCGCAAAGAAAATAGGATTTAAGGGCGATGCAGAATCGTTGATGAGAGAGATGGATGCCATAGAAGAAGATTTCGAAATTGGAGAGACAATCAACTTAATGAAGAAACAGAATGAAAAAATACTGCCAGTTGTATCAAATAAAAAGTTTTGTGGCGTTATCAGTGTAAAAAATATTTTAAAAGTGATTACAACACATGAAAAGATAACAGATTATCATCAGGAAAAAACTTCTTTGTTATCAGCCCCTGTAAAGGGTTTTATGGAATCTGGAGTGAGAACATGCAGCCCGAAAGACGAGGCTAAAAAATTAATTGAAATAATGGAGGAGCAAGGGTTTATCATTGTCTGTAAAAATAGAAAATATCTCGGTATAATAGAGCCAATGGATTTGCTAAGGGCCACATAAATCATCCATACATTATGCTACCGTCATCCTCTTTCTCTTCTTTGTCGCCCTTCATCTTTTTCTTTTTTATAAACTTATATTGAGACCTCTTTCCAACAAACATAAAATCAAATCTGATAAGGCGGACATAAATTTTATCTGGTAAGGGTTCAAGAACTAGAATATTTTTTGTTTGCATCTTCAGCAATTCTGCCTTAAGCATATTTTCCGATATGCCCAACTTTTTACTCAATTCTTTTAAAGTTATAGGATATTCCTCCTGTAAGGTTTTGATTATTCTTTCCTCTAACGTTCCTTTCTTAATTTCAATCATTCTTATATCTATATTCTATATTACACGCTCCTTCTATACTTACCATGCAAGGTCCAACAGGGTTGGAAGGGTTGCAAATCTTGCCAAATAATGGACATTGCTGAGGATATATCAAGCCTCGCAGCACTTCACCACATCTACAACCTTTTGCTTCCTCAGCCATTTCTATATTTTCAAGTAAATCTTCATATCTTTTTTCCGCATCATATTCTTCAAATTCTTTTTTCAAGGCCATTTTGGATTTTTTAATGATTGGAAATCCTCTCCATTCTGCGTCAGCTGGATCAAAAACTTCTTTTAGCGCCTCCTTGGCTTTTTCATTTCCTTCCGGTCTGACAACCCTGATATATTCATTTTCAACTTCATGCCTCCCTTCATCAATTTGTCTTGCAATCATATAAACTGCCATTAATACATCAAGGGGCTCAAACCCTGCTATTACTTGAGGTATCTCGTATTTGCAGGAGAGAGGTTTATAGGGCTCCATCCCAATTATAGTTGAAACATGTCCAGGGCAAATAATCCCATCTATCCTTATTTCGCCCATCCCAAGCAAAGCATCCAAAGCAGGAGGTATGTAACGGTGGCAGCTCAGCACATAAAAATTTTCTGGTTCATTTAGCAGTGTTACGGCTGTTGATGGGGCTGTCGTTTCAAAACCCACACCAATAAAAACCACTTCTCCTTTTCCTGCCATCTTAACAGCATCGTCTATGCTGTAAACTATCCTTACATCCCCTCCTTCCGCTCTTGCTTTTTGCAGGCTTGTGCCTGCTGCCGGCACCTTTATCATGTCCCCAAATGTTGCTACTGTAACGCCATTTTTTGCAAGAGTAATTGCTTTCTGAATTTCAAGTGTCGTAGTAACGCAAACTGGGCATCCTGGACCCTGTATAACTTCTATGCCACAATCTTTTAGCAGGCTGTCCAAGCCATACCTCACAATTGTATCCTGATGGGTGCCGCATACATGCATTATTTTTAATTGTAAATTGAGTTTTTTTATTCTGGCTAAAATTTCATCCGCAATTTTTTTATCTCTTAACTGCAACATCTTCAATCTCCATCTCAACTTTTTTTATTAAACATTCCCTTCCTTTTATTATTTCAACATCTCCCCCACAAACGGGACATTTTAAAATAGGAAATGCAATGTGAAATTCTTCTTTAAGCCCATATTCTATACCGCCCTCATAACCACATTCACACTTTATTTTTGCCTTTACTTTCTCTATAATAAGTTCTGCATTCTCCAGTATAGTTTCTTCCTTCAAAATATCAAAAGCAAATTTTAGCTGCTCCTCTCCCAAAAAAGTTAGTTCCCCTATTTCCAGAAAAACTTTACTTACTTCCTTTGCATTGCACTTTTTTGCTTCTTCCAATATTGCATAAATAATCTGCTGCATGGTTGCAAACTCATGCATTCTTCAACATCTCCTCAAAAATTTTTAGAGTTTCTTCAGCATCTTTTTTGCTAAGCACCTGAATGGCAAAACCTGCATGGACGATGACATAATCTCCTTCCTTTACATCGACTAATGATATATCCGCTTCTCTTCTCACGCCACCATAGTCAACGATGGCTTTATTGCCTCTTTTCTCAATGATTTTTCCTGGAACAGCAAGACACATGAGAAAAGATATGGCATTGATATAAATGCTTTACTTATACAAAAGTTTAAATGTTTTATTCCTAATAACGGCAAAAACAGATTTACCATTTTCAAATCTGTTTTTTTGTTATTGCTGGCAGCAATAACAATTTTCCAACGCTAAATTCGTTAATTTATGGTTTCTCACAACTAAAAATTAATGAAAATAGATGGTGTAAGAAGGAAAATGAGGACTTATCGAGCTACTCAAAGTTAATCATTTATAGGATGAAAGCAATAAATCAGCAAAAGCTAAGTTAAATATGCCACACTAATGAGATTTTTTGTAACGCCATTTTGCAACCTTGTTAATGCAACCAAATTCAATGAAATCAAGCAAAGAGTTGTATGAAAAAAGGCAATTTTCTTTCCTTTTCTTGGCAGATTGGAATCAAAGCCAGCATGTTGTTTCAAATATGAATTGAATCCTTCATTCAAATTTCTTTCCTTGCCATATTCTCTCCTTAACTCCTCATTGTTAGCCCATTCTTCCATTCGTTTATTCCTATAATATGCCCCAACCATTTCATATTCTCCTTTCTTATACAGAAAATGCAATTTATATTCCAAGCTTACATTTGGATTGAAATATTTCTCTTCTTTCCAATATCTGCTGTATCTTTCTTTTATTTTCTCTTCTTCTCCTTTCTCATTATAAACCCATCCTTTTTGAGGCTTATATAGAAAATCAACGCCATACTGGCATTTGCTCATAGCAATATTGTAATAGGTGGCATATTTTCCATCTGCAGTAAGATGAGCTATTCTAATACCAAGCCTATTCAGTTTATCCAAATGATACTTCATATACTCTCCTTCATTTTCATTTATTTCCATATCTTTATAGGAAAGAAATATGTTGTTGGTTGAGTCTATGAACAAATCCTTTTTCCATCCATATGTTTCATAATATCCATTGTATTTTGCTTCCTCGTCTCCTCTTCTTGCCACAATAACAGTTGCATCCTCAACAGCATTTCCTGTCCATTTTCCTTTCTTTTTCAATTGCTCTTTTATTTCACTCACTATCCTATAGAAAATTTCTTCTATTTTGTTGGGCAATAAATCAAAAATGAAATGTCGAATTGTTTCATATGAAGGAATTTTGTTTGAGTTGAAACCAAGATTTTCTGCAATTTTCACATTCATCTTTATCTCTCTATATGCTTTCTTTACGAATTTTATTCCTCTCAATATCATGAAAATAACAAATCTTATTCTTGCATACACACTCTTTCTTATTCTCGATAACCTTGGAAATATTTGTTGTAATGTCTCATCTAAGAAATCCAAATGCAGATGAGAAAGAAATTCTGATATTTCCACTGGATTTTCTTCTGTAGGATTTCTGAATAATGCTGGCATTTCATATTTCTTTCCGATTTCTTTGTCCAAAAAATTCCGATTACTTTTTATTAGCCTTTCAGTTTCTATTTCATCCCATCCCATTTTAATCAAAAATATGATGGGACTCTCTCTTTATTTTTTATAAATTTTTCAAACCACGAGTTTTGTCAAAAATAGTTAGCCTTTTATATGAAAAGGGCTAATCTGTATCTACCCTAATAACGGATAAATCGCGGCTATCTTTTGGAAGATAGAAAATGTTACTTGTGCATATTTTTTCTACTGCTAAACAATCTGTTACAACATCTAATGATTAGACTAAAACCTGCTGTGTTGAATAAATAGCAAATTTTTTATTTTCCTTTCTTTCCATCTTCTGGAGGGGATAGGATGGAAAAGAAAAGAAATTGGAAAGAATATAATGAAAAACTGGTAAGAAGGGGAGAAATACTCATTTCTATGGATTTTATCAAAAATTGGGAAAAAGAACTTGAGAAAATGAATAAAAATAAGAAAGGTAGACCGTACAAGTATCCGGATTCATTCATGTATTTTCTTGCATTTCTTCATATTGCCTTTCTTCCCTTCCGTCAGCTCGAAGGATTTTTGGCAGGATTATCCAGATATATTCCAGAGATAAAAGCAGCAGATTACACCACAATTTTCAAAAGATTAAAGAAAATAAAAATTGAATTTCCGCTTCAAGAGCTGAATAATGATATAATTCTTGCCTTAGATTCAACTGGAATGAAGGTATCGAGTAGGGGGGAATGGATGCGTCATAAATGGAAGGTAAATAAAGGATGGATTAAAGTTCATGTTGCAGTTGATGTAAAAACTAAGAAATTGCTTGCATTGGAAATAACAGATGAAAGTATGGGAGATGGAAAAATGCTGAGGCCATTGATAAAACAGGCTAAAAGGAATGGCAATGGAAAGAAAATAAAAGCTGCTTATGCAGATGGAGCATATGATAGCAGAGATAATTTCAATTTTCTGGATAAGGGAGGAATAGAACCAATCATAAAAACAAGAAAAAATGCTTCTACAAAGGCGAGAGGCTCTCCTGCAAGAGCTAAAAAAGTAAGAGAAATAAAAGAGATTGGCTATGAAGGATGGAAAGATAAATACAAATATGGAAATAGATGGGCTGCAGAAACATTCTTTTCCGGTGTGAAAAGGATATTTGGAGAAACTTCGAAAGCAAAGAGTGTAAAAGGAGTTTTTCAGGAAGTGAAGCTGAAATTTTTGTTCTATAATATATTGTTGAGCTTGTAAAAATCGTTGCTTCTTTTTGATAATTTATTTGAAGGAAGCAGCTTTTAGTAATTATTCAACAAAGCAGTAAAAATGAAAATATATAAATATTTGTAATTATTTTTTATTTAAAATTAAGGAGGTAAACACAACGAAGGAGGGATTTGT
>JAJRYN010000018.1 GCA_024275755.1 archaeon
AATAATCTTGGAACAGCATATGTTAAACTGGCATCCATTACCGATGCAAAAAATAATTTAAGAAAGGCAATCAAGGCATATCATGAGGCATTAAAGGTTCGAACTCTGGAGAAAAATCCTGAGGGATATTTCACGCTACAAAAAGCTATAGGGGACGCCTACTATAAACTATCTCTAATAGAAAATAAAAACGAGAATCTTTTAAAAGCATTAGATGCTTATAATAGATTCTTGAAAATCGAAATAGAAATACATGGATATAGGCATATCCAGAGAATTTGTCAGGAGGTTAAAAGTAAGATCGAATGGTTGGAAAGAGTAAGGGAAAAGGGGTAAATGTTAACGGAATTATTATTCATATTTACCATTGCCATAGCGTTTATCTTAGTTTACAGGATCAGATTAAGAAGGAAAAAAGAGGATAAAAACAAAAAAACAGGAGAAAGAGTTGCAGAAGAAGAAGCGGAATTTAATCTAAATCCCTCCTTTTCTATAATAAAAAAAGATATGATAAAAGAGAAAATACATCCTATTAAAAAAGCGGAAGAATGGTTTGAAAAGGGAATAGAGAATCAGAATTTTAGGAATTTTGAAAAAGCAATAGAATATTATTCAAAGGCTCTAAATGTCTTTAACAAAAAAGATTATCCATACCTATATGCTGCAATACAAAACAATATGGGGGCTGTGTATAGAGAAATTGCAAAGCAAAGCAAACTAACTATTCATTTATATAAGGCGATAGATGTTTATAAAGAGGCTCTTTCTATATATAAAAAGTTGGATTACAAAACCGAGGCTGGCATGGTTCAGAATAATCTGGCCCTAGTCTATAAGCAACTTGGAGAACTAACTGGCGAAAAAAATTTTTTCAAAGAGGCGGCGAAATTTTTCAAAGAGGCGCTCAAGTTATATAAGATTGAGGAGTACCCAGTAGAATACACCTCTATCCAAAATAATCTTGGTGAAGTATATAAAGAATTAGCAAAAATATCAAATAAAAAGGAGAATTTGCTAAATGCTATTAAGGCATATAACGAAGCATTAAAAATTTTTAATATCCTTACCAAAATGTTCGGGAAAAAAATGTTTCCGGCGGAATATGCAAATATACAGAAAAACATTGGAGAGACATATTTAAGTTTGTCAAGAATTGAAAACGAGAAAAAAAATGTTTTCAAAGCAATTGAATACTTAAAAAATGCACTAAAAGTATATGATATAGAAAGTGATCCAAAGGAATATGCAGACATACATCATCAATTGGGTGAAATATATCTCTCTACAGTTGGCGTTTTCGGAGAGAAAAATTTAAAGGAAATAATTCATTATATTAGAGACATGAAGAAAGAAAGATTAAGGAAGAGCAGCCCAAATAAGGGCAAGAAAAAAAGTAAAAAGGAAATTGTTGAAGAAAAAAAATATGAAATAGATGATGAACAACGCACGAAACAGGAGAATCTTTATAATGCGATAGAAGCATATAAGGAGGCATTGAAGGTATATAATTTGCAGGAATATCCTTTAGAATATGCCGTTACTCAAAACAATCTCGGCATGGCCTATTGCGTCTTGGCGGGAATAACTAGGGATAAAAAAGATCTTTATAATGCGATAGAAGCATATAAGGAGGCATTGAAGGTATATAATTTGGAAGGATATCCGAAAGAATACGCCATTACGCAGACAAATTTATCTGTGGCATATTCTCTTTTATCGGAGATAGAGGATAGGGAAGAGAATCTTTATAATGCGATAGAAGCATATAAGGAGGCATTGAAGGTATATAATTTGCAGGAATATCCTTTAGAATATGCGACAGCAAATTACAATCTCGGTATGATATATCGTCTTTTATCGGAGATAGAGGATAGGGAAGAGAATCTTTATAATGCGATAGAAGCATATAAGGAGGCATTGAAGGTATATAATTTGCAGGAATATCCTTTAGAATATGCGACAGCAAATAAGGAACTTGTTAAAATATACTTTGACCTATTTGAAATCACTCAAGACGAAGAGAATCTTTATAATGCGATAGAAGCATATAAGGAGGCATTGAAGGTATATAATTTGCAGGAATATCCTTTAGAATATGCAGAGATACAAACAAACATTGGGATTGCTTATAGAACCTTATCAGCCTATTCGGATACTGAAAAAAATCTCAATAAATCCATTGAGGCATTCAAAGAGGCGTTGAAGGTATATAATTTAGAGGAATATCCTTTAGAATATGCAGCCGTCCAAAATAACCTTGGAATTTCTTACAGAAATCTTGCAATGGTAACTGATATGATTAATAATTTCCAGAATGCAATGCGAGCCTATGAAGAAGCATTAAAGGTATATACGCTGGAAGATTACCCCAGAGAATATGCAATGTTGCAAAACAACATTGGAAATATATATGCCATATTATCGGGATTAAAAATGAAAATTGGCTTTGAGCAGGGAATACCAATGCTTACCGCTTGAAAAGCATCAAAATTTATATAAGATAACTTTTTAATCTATCGACATGAGTATATGGAAAAGGGAGTCATTGAAAGAAAAATTATTTAAATTTGAAAAAGAGTTGGAAGAGAAAGAAAGAGAAATTGCCCATCTTCTTTCAGCTTTTAACTATTACAAAAAGAGAACGAAAAAGGAAATTGAGGAGGCAGTAAATAGAGAAAAGGAAAGAATATTCCTTAGATTCATTGAAGTATATGAAAATTTGCAAAAGGCATATGAAAAAATAGGAGACGATGGCTTAGAAATGATTTTGAGGCAGTTTAAAAAATTACTGGCAGAGGAGGGTGTCGAGGAGATAAAAGCAATAGGAAAAAAATTTGATTGTAATTTTCATCATGTAGTTGCAGTAAGGAAAGGCGAGAAGGAAGGAACAATAATTGAAGAAATAAGGAAAGGATATATGTTGAATGGAAAAGTAATCAGACCATCTTATGTTGTTGTATCTGAAAGCGATGGACATGAAGATAATAGGGATTGATTTAGGAACTGTAAATTCGGAAGCCGCCGTGATAATAGGAAAAAGGCCTGTTTTAATAAAAAGTGCTGAAGGAAAACCCTATTTCCCCTCAATTGTGGCATTTACAAAAGAAGGAGATCTGCTTGTAGGAGAAGCGGCAAAGAGACAGGCAATAATGAATCCGGAAGGCACTGTACACCATATTAAAAGGAAGATGGGAAAAAATGAGAAAATAAAAATTTGGGATAAGGAATATACTCCAGAACAAATTTCTGCTTTTATTCTTCAAAAAATAAAAAGAGATGCTGAAGAATATCTAGGTGAAGAAATAAAGGAAGCCGTTATTACCGTGCCCGCATATTTTGATGATGACCAACGACAAGCTACCCGAAATGCTGGCGAAATCGCAGGATTTGAAGTAAAGCGAATCATTAATGAGCCGACGGCAGCGGCCCTTGCCTATGGATTAGGAAAAAAAGGGGAACACAAAATCGCTGTTTATGATTTTGGGGGAGGAACATTTGATATAACCATAATGGAGGTAGGAGATAATGTTTTTGAAGTTCTATCAACAAATGGAGATACAGAGCTTGGAGGCTCAGATATGGACAGGGCTTTAGTTGACTACATTGCTGAAAGATTTAAAAAAACATATGGAATTGATTTGAGAGAGGATTTGAGGACTCTGCAGCGATTAATGGAAGCTGCAGAAAGAGCAAAAATTGAGCTTTCTTCCACTCTACAAACCACCGTTGAACTTCCTTTCATTGCAGAATATGAAGGTAAACCTCTTCATTTACAGGAAATAATAACGAGGGCAAAATTTGAGGAATTAATAAAGCCTATCGTAGAAAAGACGATAGAGCCTTGTAGGCAGGCTTTAGAGGATGCAAAATTAAAGCCAGAAGACATAGACCATGTTGTATTGGTAGGGGGAACAACCAGAATTCCATACGTTCGCCGTACAGTTGAAAAAATTTTTGGGAAAAAACCAGAGGGAGGCGTTGACCCCATGGAATGTGTTGCTTTTGGAGCAGCAATTCAAGCTGGAATAATTAGTGGGGCGTTGGGAAAAGATGTTGTTTTAATTGATGTTATCCCGTTAACGCTCAGTGTCGAAACATTGGGGGGGATAGCAACACCAGTTATTAAGAGAAATACAAAAATACCCATAAGAAAGAGTAAAATTTTTACTACAGCTGAAGATTTCCAAACAAGTGTAGAAATTCATGTTGTTCAGGGAGAACGTCTCATGGCAGCAGATAATAAAAGTCTCGGAAGATTCCGTCTGGTTGGCATACCTCCCGCTCCTCGAGGGATACCAAAAATTGAGGTGACTTTTGATGTAGATGTTGACGGCATTTTACATGTATCTGCAAAGGATCTGGCAACAGGTAAAAAACAATCAATTAAAATTACAGGTTCATTAAAGCTGAGCAACGAGGAAATAGAGAGGATGAAAAAGGAGGCAGAAAGATATTTAATGGAAGATAAAAAGAAAAAGGAGCTTATTGAGGCAAGAAATAATGCAGAAGCATTGTTATATAAAGCTGAAAAAATAATTAAGGAAGTGAAAGAAGAGGATGTAAAAAAACTTCGAGAGGCAATCAAAAAATTGCAAAAAGCAGTTTCAGCAGATGATATTATGGAAATAAAAATGAGGAATAATGATTTATTAAAAATTCTTACAGAAATACAAATAAAAATTTATGGAAAAGTATTGAGAGAAAAATGAAAAAGGATTATTATAAGATATTGGGGGTAAATAGAAATTCCACAAAGGAGGAGATAAAGAAAGCATACCGTCGTCTTGCTTTAAAATACCATCCAGACAAAAGTAAAGACCCAAAAGCTGAGGAAAAATTCAAAGAAATTACGGAAGCATACGCTGTTCTCTCTGATGATAAGAAAAGAAAACAATATGACTTACAAAGACACAGTAACACAGAAAAAGAGTCCTTGAGCGAAAAAATTTTCGATAAAATCAACTTCTCAGATTTGTTCCATAATATTGATTTTGAAACTGATTTTGATAATCTATTTCAGCGTTTTTTTGGCTCCAAAGAGAAAAAGAAGAAAAGATAAAATTATATACTGCTGCAATTCTTTACTCCATGCTTGAAATTGTGAAAAATTTTCCTGAACAGGTGGAAGAAGCTCTGAAAATAAATATCGATTTTAAGTTGAATGGAGTAAAAAAGGTTGCTATTGCTGCAATGGGTGGTTCTGCCATCTCTGCTGACATATTGAAACATTTCTCGCAGTTACCATTTTTTGTCATAAGGGATTACGATATTCCCTCTTTCTTGGGTGAAGACACACTCTTCATTGCCATAAGTTACAGCGGAAATACTGAAGAGATTCTCTCCTGCTTCAAAAAAGCAAAAGAGAAATGCAGAACCCTCGCCATAACTTCAGGAGGAAAACTTGCTGAAATGGCAGAAAATAAAATTTTGATTCCGAGCGGCATGCAGCCAAGGGCGGCGATAGCATATCTTCTTTTTCCTCTTGCAAAATTTCTTATGGAAAGAGGCATATTGAAAGATATTGACTTTGAGGAGGCACTCTATCTCATAAAAAGTAATAGAAATCAGATTCAGCAGACAGCAGAAAAAATAGCAGGAGAAATTGAGGGCGTTCCAATAATATATGGGTACAACGTAATGGCAAGTATAGCAAGAAGATGGCGGCAACAATTGAACGAGAATGCAAAGATGCCTGCATTTGATTTTTCTCTGCCCGAATGCAATCATAATGAGTTAGAGGCATGGGAAAGAGAGGCAAAAAATTTTACCTGCATATTCTTAAGGGAAAAAGATGAGGATGAAAGAATCAAAAAGAGATTCGATTTCATGAAAAAAATTTATGGAGAAAAGGCGAAAGTCATCGAAGTTTTTTCAACTGGTAAAAACAAATTTGCAAGAGCTATTTATCTGTCATATCTTGGTGATTTGGTCAGCATTCACAAGGCAATTATAGATGGCATAGATGCAGAGCCTGTTAATCTAATAGCAAGGCTTAAGGAAGAAATGGTTCAGCACTCAAGATCCTCATCATAGAAGCAGAGCTTCTCAGAAAGGGTTCGTTCATCACAAATAAAAAGCATGGGGAACTATTTAAATTTGTTTATGGTGTGCTAAGTCAAAACATAACTGTAGTATCCTAAAATTATTTCACATCTCGTTCTTCTGGAGTGAGAAAGTTAAACAAAAAGAAAGTGAGATGGATTATCAAACAACTTCAAAAAGGTAGTAAAGTATCAGAAATAGCAGATGCAATGAATATAACCACAAGAAGAGTTTATCAGATAAAACAGTTTTATGAGGAAAAGGATAGAATCCCAGAATTAAAAAGGTCGGGAAGAAAGCCAAAGAAAATTGATTTGAAAATAAAAGAAATAATTTGTACAGCCTATGATAAATACAAGCTTAGCCCGGTTATACTTGAAAAGATAATAGAAAGAGATCATGATATCCATATTCCTCATAACACAATTTATAAGGTTATGTTGGAATATGGATTTGTGATAGAAAATATGAAGAAAAAGAAGCAAAGAAAATGGGTTAGATTTGAAAGAAAGCATTCCATGTCTCTATGGCAAGGAGATTGGAAGCAATATGATGAAAAATGGATTATTGCTTTCATGGATGATGCAAGCAGATTAATTACCTGTTATGGGGTATTTGTTTGAATTGTGAAATAAATTCGGGATACTACAAAGTCAAAACATAACAGAAAAGTTTAAAAATAACCTATGTATTTATTTGTTGGAGGGGTGGGGATGCAAAAGGAAGAATTAATACAGCTGCATACCCTCTTCGTTCAAATAAAGAACGAATTGGAAAAGCAGGTGAAAGGGGACTTAAACGGAGCGTTTAAGGAATACGAGAAACTGGGTGTGCTTCCACACCATGTACATAAATCAAAGAATGCCCATAAAAAAGCAATATTTATCTTGGGAAAGGAAATAGCCCAGCTATTTTCGCATGCCAGATTCTCTGAAATGGAGAGAGTGGCACAGCGTCTAGAAAGAATGCTTACAAAAATTTAAATACGTCCATAACTTTAACCTAACATGAGATACAAGATTGCTATCGTTATCTCGGTTATATTAGTTTTAAGTGGATTCGGGATTAAATTCTCTTCTGCAGACAATGAAATAGATGTCATAGATTATGGAGAATACTGTCTGCTTGATATTGATAATGCAAGTTATCTTTACAATCCTGGCTATCCAATGCTTCCATACTACACAAAAACTTATGTATTTCCAGCAGGAACAAAAATAAATGAAATAAAGGTTGAAGCAAAGAATATAGAAACAATAAAATTGAGCAAGAAGATAGCACCATCT
>JAJRYN010000003.1 GCA_024275755.1 archaeon
GTTTCCTGTTTTCACCCTTTCTTTCAACTGTTCATTTTCAAAGAATTCATTGATATCCTTTCCTATAACTTCTTCTTTACTTGCATACCCAAGATGACTGAAAAATTCATAGTTACATTCCTTAAGCTTATAATCTTTAGAAAACATGAAAGCCATTGCATTTATCTTCTCAAACATTTTGCCATATATGCCAGTATCTATTGCAGACAATCTTTCCAGATTTTTGAGTAACAGAGGAACATCCAGTTTCCTGAGAAAATCCTCTCTTAACTCTCTTTTTATTTCCTCAACATGAAGTCTTATTGCCTCCTTACAAAAATCTGCAACGCTTCCATAACCAAGCTCAGGCTTTTCCTCAATCAATTGTAACAATTTATCATACAATTCTTTCGGAAGTGAAATCGTACTATACTTTATCATTGAATATCCATAATGCATAATTATATTTAAAATTTATTGTCTTCGGCGAACAAAATTGTTTTGGCGGAACAATCATCTTACAGAGTAGCCATCCTTGACAGGCCTATCAATTTTTATTATATCGCTGTCATCTCTCAACAATTTTCCTTTATATTCAATTGCATTGCCCTTACTCAACATTTTGATTTTTCTGAACTCCTCGTAGCTTATTTCCTTCTCTGGATTTGGTTGAATACCCTCAACGTATACCCTGCTCCCTTCCTTTGCGCTGGCTATGAGTAAAACAGCTTTTCCATTTTCATCTACAGCAAGTAACATTCCTTCAGATTCAATTCCCCTTATTTTTGCTTTCTTGAGATTTATAATAACAACGATTTTTTTTCCTAATAATTCATCTTTTTTGTACCATGGTTTTATTCCTGCGACAAGTTTTCTTTTGCCAATCTCTCCAACATCAACATCAATAACATATAGCTTATCTGCATTGGGATGGTCTTTCACATCGATTATTCTGGCCACTCTCAAATCAAGCTTTGAGAAGGGATCCTCCATTATATTCTCCATTTCGATTTTGCTAAAAAGCGGACTCGGCTTTTCAATTTTATTTTCATCTATTTCTATCTCTTCATCCCATTTACAGTTATGAATGCTGTTTTTATAGCCGAGCATTTTCCATATTTTATCTGCTGCCCTGGGCATATATGGTGCAGATGCTATGGCAAGAATCTTGACAATCCTTGCACATGTGTGCATCACGCTTTTGCATCTATCCACATCTTCTTTTATAAGTCTCCAGGGTTCGCTCGCATTCATATACTGGTTTCCAATCTGTGCTATCCTCATCACTCTTTTAATGCCCTCCTTAAAATGACATTTTTCTATGCTCTTTCCCACTTCTTCAAAATTCTCCATTACTTCCTTTATAACTTCTTCATCTTTTTCATCACCTTTTACATAAGGTGGAATTTCCCCGAAATTTTTATGAATGAAAGTCAAAACTCTATGGATAAAATTGCCGTATACCGCAACCAATTCATTATTTATCTTTGCCTGATAATCTGCCCAGTTCCAGTCAGTATCGCGCTTTTCGGGCATATTTATAGAAAGATAGTAGCGAATTGTATCGGGGTCAAATTTTTTAACTATATCTGGTAACCATATGCCCACACCTCTTGACTTAGAAAATTGCTCTCCAGACATCGTTAAATATTCATTGGCAGGAACATCATATGGTAAATTTAGGCCACCATGCCCCATCAGCATGGCAGGCCATATAATGGTGTGGAAAGGTATATTATCTTTAGCTAAGAAGTAGTAATGTTTTGCATCTTCCATCCACCATTTTTTCCATTCATCTGCTTTGCCGATTTTTTCAGCCCATTCCATCGAAGCTGATAAATAACCAATGACTGCATCAAACCAAACATATATGCGCTTATTTTCATATCCTGGGAGAGGTACTTCAACCCCCCACTGCAAATCACGGGTTATGGCTCTGTCCTTCAATCCAGACTTTATGAAGTTGAGGGTGAAATTGAGAACATTATCTCTCCAGTAATCTTTATCCTTAAGCCATTCCAGCAATTTTTCTTCAAAAGCAGATAGTTTGAAGAATAGATGCTCCGTTTCTTTTAATACCGGGGCAGAGCCACAGATTTTGCACTTTGGCTCGAGAATATCATTTATATCTAGAGTTCTTCCACACTCCTCGCATTGGTCACCTCTTGCCTTTCCATGGCAGTATTTGCAGACACCCTCTACATATCTATCAGGCAGGAAACGCTGACAATGCTCGCAATAAAAAGCCTGAATTTTCTTTGGATAAATATAGCCATTATCATACAATTTTAAGAAAAATTTTTTGACAACCTCTTTATGAAAATAATTGCTTGTTCTGGTGAAATTTTCAAATTTTATTCCAAATTCTTCCAAATTCCTTTTATGTTCTTCGTGATATCTATCTACGATTTCCTTTGGCGTGACTCCCTCCTTTTCTGCAGTTATTGTAATCGGGGTGCCGTGTTCATCGCTGCCTGAAACCATTAGAACTTTATTGCCCTTCATTCTGTGATATCTTCCGAAAATGTCGCCAGGCAATAAACAGCCAGCTAAAGTGCCAAGATGCAATGAGCCATTAGCATATGGCCATGCTACTCCAATGAAGATCCTTTCCATAAGTGGTATATGTATTTTTGTTTTAAAAGTTTCAGGGTAATAAAAAGCGAGGTATTTTTCATTGCTGTTTTCATTAATTTTAAACTAAAAATTGTTTTCTTTAGCCATATGATAGAAACGATGAATGATTGTGATAAATGACAGGACAGAAATGATAATCAATCCATAATAAACTTCGTCGATAACAAAGGATACAATAAGGATAGCCATTCTTTCTGCCCTGCTTCCAATGCCAACATATTTCAAATTCTTCTTCCAGGCGGCGATATAGCTTGTTAAATAGGACAGAATTAATGTAATAAAACACAACAAAGCTAAATCTTCGTATGCAATGGCTATTGAAAAATATATGACGCCTTCTACTACTCTATCTGTAAATGCATCATAAAAGCTCCCGAAATCTGTTTTCATTTCAGCATTTTCTGCTATAGCACCATCTAATGCATCCAGAAAAGATATTATGATGAGCAGCATGATGAAATAGATTTTTTGATGGATTAGCAGGAAGTAGCATGTAGGGGCCAGTAAAATGATACCGAGAGTTGTTATCAAATTTGGCTTTATCCCATGTTTTCCTAAAAAATCTGTAAGAGGATAAATTGCTGCATGAAATTTTTTTCTGAGTATATATAGCGGCACACAAGATAAACGAAATGCCCTATAATTTTTTTATGGGTGGATTTCAAATAAACTCAATAAATTTAAACTCCTTTTCCATTTCCTCTTATGAAAATCGGCAGCGAAACTTATATTGCAAAAACAGCTGTTGTCATTGGAAATGTTGTTATTGGCAGCAGATGTAGCATATGGGAAAATGCAGTGATAAGGGGAGATTTGAATAAAATTGAGATAGGAGACGGAAGCAATATACAGGATTGTTGCGTAATACATGCCTCACCAGAACATGCTGTGAAGATAGGTAAAGGAGTTTCAGTTGGCCATGGAGCAATTGTACATGGAGCAACTATTGAAGATGACTGTATAGTGGGAATAAATGCAACTGTTCTGGATGGCGCGTATATCGAAAAAGGATGCATAATAGCTGCCAATGCTATTGTGCCACCAGATACAAAAATTCCTGCAAATAGTCTGGTGGCGGGGGTGCCTGCTAGGATTATAAGGCAGGATGAAAAACTGATAGAAATAATAAAAAGAAATGCCGAAATTTATATGAAACTGGCAGACAGATATTTGCAAGGAGAATTTAAGAGGGAAAGTATTTAAAGCAAATTTTCAATATCTTAATAATGCCAGAGTACAAATATCATGAGCTGGGGGATTTGGCGAAAGAGGCACCAAAGTTATTTGGCATTCCAACAGGAACAAAATTAGACGAAATGTTTTTCAAAATTGAGGAAGAAAATGGAGCATTAGTTAAAAAGCCCCTCGGTGGATTGCCATATCTCTCTGTATTCAATATATCCGGCATACCAGATACAGGAAAAAGCTTATTTGCTGAGCAATTTGCTGCTTACCAGGCTTCAAAGGGCTATAAAGTTTTGTTTGTGACTGTTGAGAGTCCTGCCAACTTTTTATACTCTGCAATAAAGGAGAAGTGCAAGGCATTAAGCTTAGATTTTGATGAAGTAGAGAAAAATATAGTTGTCATAGATGCTTCAGAGGAGGAAGAGTTAAGAGAAAATCCAAAGGCATTGATGGAGACGATGGCATATGCCATTAAAGAGAAAAAAATAACAAA
>JAJRYN010000019.1 GCA_024275755.1 archaeon
AAAGGAAGTTGTATATACTATTATGAAATCTTGATATCTATCACACCATGAATGATGCGGGGAGCATATGATTTTATTTTTTTATAAAAAATCATTTCCGCCTCTTTACCATGCTCTTTGACAATTTTTTTTGCCTCGTTAAAAAGATGATGAGGAAATTCCTCCTCCTTGCATTTCTGATGTAAATGAATTATTCCCTCGCCTTTTAATATTTCAAGAGCATAGGGCAAAAATTTTATTGAATCAAGGTATCCCATTATCACACGATTTGCAATGTTGCGGGGAGCCACTTCCCTACAATCTCCAAGCAAAGGCTTTACTAGATGACATACATCATTGAGCAATATATTTTCTTTTAGATATTCGTAGGCAATGGGATTAATCTCACATGCATATACTTTTGCCTTTCCATATACAGCTACTGGCAATGTAAAGTAGCCAATACCGGCAAACATGTCTACAACCACTTCATTTTTATTTGCAACTCCTGCCATTCTTATCCTTTCATCTATATTGCCTGAGGAGAACATTATTTTTGATACATCAAATTTGTATTTTATACCATTTTCAACATGAATTGTTTCAGTATCCTTTCCATAAACGAGCTTGAAGCAAGGCTTCCTTTCAATTCCTTTTATTCCTCCTACATCCTCCAGCACTGCCTTGCATTTCAGAACTTTAGCATATACCTCAGCCACTTTCCTCTTTTCCTTTATTCCATGCAATTTTATTACCAGAACATCTCCTAATTTTTCCCATTTTCTTGGCAATTTTTCAAAATCTTCTCTGGATATCTTACCTTTAAGCAATTCTTTTATCTCTTCTAAAGGCAGGAAAACTTTTCTTTCTAAATATTCTTCCTGCTCCACTATTTCAAAATTTACTTTTATATTCGGCACAGCAAAAACAGGAATTTCCACCTTATCTCCATATCTTTTTATTTTCCTGCTATCATCTAGCAATCCCATTTCCAGTAATTCATTTTTTACCTTTTCAGCATCTCTTTTATTCACAACTATTGCAAGAGGCACATTTTAAAATTGAAGACATATGCAAAAACCTTTTGCTTATGGCCAAATAATCTTTTTAAGCAAATAAAATGCAATTGCGGGATGCCTTTTTACAACTTCTTTTGCTACTTTTGCCTGATAATCAATATCTCCATATTTATTTATGATTTCTATTTCTTTTTCAATATAATTTGCAATATGATTGAAATCTTCATTATCCAACTTCAGAAAAATTTTCCTTGCTAAGACGGTTTTTTTAATTTCCCTTCCAAACTTTCTCATAAATTCATCCTCATATCTTTTAAAATCTGGAAAATTCTCCGCCATAATATTTGCTGCAAGCAGTAATGCGTATATTCCACCTCCAGAAGTAGCTTTTACCTGTCCAGCAGCATCTCCAATCAATGCTACATTATTCCTAAAAAATTTTCTCATGCCAGCTGGAATAATGCCACCTTTAACATTTTTTATCTCTGCCTTCAACATTTTTGCAAAATTATCGATTTTTTGTTTTAGCCCTTTTTCACTGCTTCCTAAGCCAACCCTTGCCTTTTCTCCATCTGGAATAATCCATGAAAAAAATCCAGGAGCTATACTTTTATTGATGTATACTCTAACAAAGTCATCATTTGCATGAATTTTTGCTTTGCCTTGAACAGCATTTATGTATTCTATGCTTCCCATATCAAATTGTTTTGCCACTGTCGA
>JAJRYN010000004.1 GCA_024275755.1 archaeon
AATTGGAGGCAATATTTCTCTCCCAAATAAGTTAATGTAAACATAGCCGGTAAGTGGTTTTGAAATATAAATTGAAGGAGGTTGCTTATCAATGGTGAAGTTTGCAGATATTGCCACACCAACATTTCCTGCATCATCCTCAGCTAATATTTTTATCCTATAATTCCCATCCTCCCAATCCTTTGCATTAACTGTATATCTTCCGCTATTAACATAATTTTCAGCAAGCATATACCATGCAGAACCATCATAATACAGTATGTCTATGCTTCCATCCAAGTCATCATCTATTGAATCATATGCCTCCCATTCTATCTCAATCAGAATGTTTCCATATTCATCTTTTCCATAGGCTTTTCCTCCGACTGGTTGCTTGATTGTTATGTGAGGTGGAGTATTATCTAAAATAAATTGTTCTGATATTGCCACACCAACATTTCCTGCATCATCCTCAGCCACTATCTTTATCAATGCTTCGGCAGAATCTGAAAAGCCGTAAGAGTTCCATATATATGAGCCAGTATTATTTATTCCTGTTGCAATCTCCTGCCATGTTGTACCATTATCGGGGGAGTAAAATATGGATATATTTCCATCTAAATTATCATCAACTTCGTCACTTGCATTCCATATTATCTCATATTCCTGTTTCACAAATCCTCCTTCTGGCTGGACAAGGGTTATAGCTGGAGGGGTTTTATCTATTTTCAAGCTTATATTCACTATTTTTTCGTTTCCCGCAATATCTATCGCCCTGAAATATACCGTGTAATTTCCTTCTACATTTACTGAGAAAAATCCTGCATAATCCTGCCATCCTGCTTCATCTATTTTGTAATTTAATTCATCAATTCCACTTGTTGAATCACTTGCATATAATGAAATCTCAACGTTACTTGTATACCATCCATTGTTGCCATTGGGTGAAGGAGGGCTTAGAGTATAGGAAATTGATGGTGGCGTAACATCTATGCCAACAACAATTTTTTCTATTCTTCCAGCATTTCCATTTTCGTCAACAGCATAGCATTCTATTTCGTATTCTCCTTCTCCTAGTGTGAAATTAAAGGAAGCATTGCTACTCTGATACCATATTCCGTTTATGCTATAATTTACATATGCTATGCCTGTTTCATTATCAGAAGCATTTATCATTACACTTACATTACTCACAAACCATCCATTATTGCCTATGCTTCCATTAAAGGAGATATTTATTGATGGAATGAACAAATCAATACTATTTATCAGAGGGTAATTATCAACGCCCGTACCACACGGAATGTTATATGGCGTATCAACTATGCCATCGCTATCATTATCATATGCTCCCTCTGCCGGAGAATCAAAGTCATCCCAGTAATTCCCTTTCTGCATTGTCTCATTGTACCACATGTTAACGCCAGAATCGCATGCACTTATACCATTTTCGATGAAATTATTTAAGTAAATTTGGTTGGAATCGCCAGTTGAGTATATTCCATACGAATTGTTTATGAAATTGCATTTTGTTATTGTATTGTTATCAGAAACAATTTCTATTCCATAATTGAAATCATAAATGGTGCACCCCTGAATTAAACATGACGAAGCATTAAGCAATATTGCTGATTGTATGGAATCGCCAGCTATTTCAAAATTTTTGATTGCGCTTTCATTTGCTTCCACAATTATTTTTCCCTCTATTTTCGGCTTATTTTTTCCAATAAGTTGCAACGTTTTATTTATGACTATGTTCTCATAATATATGCCATCATAAACATATATGGTTCCATTTTCTGCGACAGCATTAATTGCATCCTGCACATTATTAAAATGGGTGACATTCCATCCTTCTACAGATGCATCGAAATCATCATCCACATATACCACAGAGGGCAAATCCTCAGCATTTATACTGTAATTGTATGCTATGAATGATGCTATCATGAGCAGTGCAACCGCAAATGCAATCTTATTCATGAATATGAAAGACTAACCTAAACATAAATTTTATTATTGTCATTTGCTTAGCAGGCCATGGAGATGGCAGAAAGAATAAGACAGTTGGATAAGAAAATAGAAGAGAATATGAAAAATATAAAGCATAAAATAGCCATTTTAAGTGGAAAAGGAGGCGTAGGCAAAACAACCGTTGCCGTTAATTTAGCTGCCGCACTTGCAATGAAAGGATATGAAACTGGATTGCTTGACGCAGATATACACGGTCCAAATGTGCCTAAAATGCTTGGCGTAGAGCATGAAAGCATTTATGGCGATGAAGAGGGAATGGAACCAATTAAGGCAGCACCGCATTTAAAGGTTATCTCTCTTGCCTTCATGCTTGGCAAAGATATGCCAGTAATATGGCGAGGCCCATTAAAAATGACAGCAATAAAACAATTTATTGGAGAAGTAAAGTGGGGTAATCTGGATTTCCTGATTGTTGATTTGCCACCTGGCACAGGAGACGAGCCACTGAGTATAGCGCAAATCATAAAGCAAAGTAATGCCATTGTTGTTACCACTCCTCAGGACGTTGCTTTACTTGATAGTAGAAGGGCAGTAAATTTTGCCAGACAGTTAAACATGCATATACTTGGCATTGTAGAAAATATGAGTGGATTTAAATGTCCACATTGTGGTGAAGAAATAAATTTATTTAAGATGGGGGGTGGCGAAATAGCAGCTAATGAGCTTGGAGTCGATTTTCTTGGCAGAATCCCGATAGATGAGAAGATTGTTATTGGCGGCGATATTGGAAAGCCTTTTGTGGAAGAAAATAGTGAGGCAAGCAAAGCATTCATGGAAATAGTGGAAAAGATACTGAATAAACTCGGCGAGGAGAAAAAGGAATAGAAAAAGAGAATTTATTCATATAGTCCATTCCTGTAATGTTTGTAAAGTCTCTTTATCTGCTTATCATATGATAGCCATCTTTCTCGCCATTTTGGATTAACACTTCCCAATTCGTGTAAAACAATTTCCCTTATTTCTTTACTCTCGATCTCTTCCTTGTCTATTGCTTCAACTTTCTTTGCAATATTTCTTGCTATTTCTGGCGTGGCCCCACTTTTAATGGCTGCGACAACAATTTTTTCTGGAATGAATTCTTCCTTTTTCCCATCTTTCTTAATAACAAATTTTGGCATAAAAATAAAAGAAGAGGAGAATAAAGATTTTATGAAGTTATAAGACAAAAATGTTTGTGTTTTTGCTGTCTGAAAACTAACAAAACAAATTTAATCTCATTACATCAATCGCCAAAATTATTATATGCAAAACATTTTTCCTTGTGCTTGCGAGAATAAAAGTAAATGGCATTGTTCAAGGCGTTGGTTTCCGTCCCTTTGTTTACAGAGTGGCTTCCCATCTAAATCTGAAAGGATATGTCTTGAATTTAGGGGATGCAGGTGTGGAGATAGAAGTAGAAGGAAGTAAAGAGGAAATTGAAAAGTTCATTGAATATTTGAAAAATAAAAAACCTCCTCTTGCAAAAATTGACGAAATAAAGGTGGAATGGAGAAAAGAAAAGAAATATAAAAAATTTGAAATAAGGAAAAGCAAGGAGGAAAAAAAGAACGGCACATCAATAATTCCTCCTGACATTTCTATTTGCCAGGAATGCATTGAAGACATGGAGAAGCAGGAAAGAAGGCGTAACTATTTCTTCACAACCTGCACTAACTGTGGTCCTCGTTTTACAATAATAAAGAAGCTGCCTTATGATAGAAATAACACAACAATGGATGAATTCGAAATGTGTGAGGAATGTTATAAAGAATACACCGATCCTTTAAATCGGCGTTACCATGCTCAGACAATTGCATGTAAAAACTGTGGACCACAAATCTTTCTTAAATATAAGGAAAAATTAATTGAAGGCGAAGAAGCCATATGGAAAACAGCGGATTTGCTAAATAACGGCAAGATAATTGCAATAAAGGGCATAGGAGGCTATCATCTTGCTTGTCTTGCTGACGAAAAAGGCAAAGCAGTTAAAAGATTGCGCAGCATACTTGGAAGGCCGCAAAAGCCATTTGCTTTAATGGCAAGAGATATTGAAATGGTTGAAGAAATAGCTTTCATTAATGATGAAGAAAAAGATATGCTTTTGAATTACATTAAGCCGATTGTTTTGCTTGAGAAAAAGAAAGAGTTACCTTATGTCGCGCCTGGATTACATAATTATGGCATTATGCTTCCATATACTGGCTTGCATTTTCTGCTTTTTAAAAAAATTGCCTCCCCATTAATCATGACTTCCGCTAATCTTCCTGGCAGGCCTATTATTTATAGTGAGGAAGAGATAAAAAGCATAGGAGCAGATGCAATTCTATTTTACAATCGCAGGATATGGCAGAGATGCGATGATTCAATAGTGAAATTTATAGGTAAGCAGCCAGTTCTAATAAGGAGAAGCAGGGGTTTTGTTCCGACTGCCATAAAAATTGATTTTAAGACAGTAAATATTTTGGCAACTGGAGCAGAAGAAAATGTTGTAGCATGTTTGCTTAAAGATGGTTATGCTTTCATGAGCCAGTATATAGGACATGTTGTTCATCTGGAAACATTTGAATTTTTTAAAGAGGCAGTGAATCATTTGACAGGATTAATAAATTTTGAAGCAGATGCAATAGCATGCGATTTGCATCCAAACTTTTTAACAACGAAATATGCCGAAGAGATAGCAAAAGAAAAAAATTTGCCTTTATTCAGAGTGCAGCATCACCATGCTCACATTGCCAAAGTAATGGCTGAATATGGCTTAAAGGAGGTGATAGGTATCTCCATTGATGGCTTTGGATACGGTGACGATGGCATGGCATGGGGTGGAGAAATTTTGTATTCAGATTTAGCCTGTTATAAGAGACTTTCTCATTTACAATATCATGCCATGCCTGGAGGGGATGCAACAACAAAATATCCTCTTCGCATGTTAGCCGGAATTTTGGGAAAAGAGGCAGAGGAATTTTTAATTGAAAGGAGCAGTAAATTTCCTTATGGGGAAAAAGAGGTGGAAATCGTTTTAAAACAGGTAAGAAATGCAAAAATTAAGACGAGTAGCTGCGGCAGATTACTGGATGCCATAGCAGCTTTGCTGGATGTATGCCATAAAATGCATTATGAAGGGGAGCCTGCAATGAAGCTTGAAAGTGTGGCAAAGAAAGGCAGAGATACGCTGCATATAGAGCCAGTGATAAAAAATAATGTGATAGAAACAAAGGAAATGGTGCAGCAAATTTTTGAAAATAGGAGTAAGGAGGATAAGGCAAATCTTGCATATTCAGCAGAAGAATATATAGCAAATTCTCTAGCAATGGCGGCAATAGAAAAAGCCCAAGAGATGGGAATAAAAAGCATTGCTATTGCAGGAGGATGCGCATATAATGAGCATATTACATTGCGAATAAAAGAAAAAGTAGAAAAGGAAGGCATGAAATTTTTTATTGGCAAGCTTTTGCCATGCGGAGACGGGGGCATTTCCTTTGGGCAGGCTATAGTGGCAAATGAGAGAATGAAAAAGCGTTGTTGATTCCTTTTTGTTTTAAAAATGCTTTCCCAAAATTTTTTTAATCATGCTCGCATTCATTAGCAAATGCTGAAGGAAATAATATTCTATGGAAGAGGTGGACAGGGAGCTGTTACCGCTGCCAACTTGATTGCCTCTGCTGCCTTAAAAAGCGGCAATAAAGGAGTGCAGGCATTTCCATTTTTCGGCGCCGAAAGAAGAGGGGCGCCAGTTAAAGCTTTTGCAAGAATAAGCGATGAGGAGATATTTGTAAGAAGCCAGATAAAAGAGCCAGATATAGTTGTTATTCTGGATACGGGCATAATGGATGCAATCGATGTCACTCAGGGGCTTAAAGAAGATGGCATTATTTTGATGAATACAAATAGAAAGCCAGAGGAAATTTCACTTCCATATAAAGTTGCTACAGTAGATGCCACTTCAATAGCAATAAAAAATGAAATCCTGGTTGGTGGTATACCTGTTGTTAACACTCCAATGACAGGAGCACTGGTTAGAATTTTAGACGGGATAAAACTTGAGGCATTAAAGGAAGCCATGGTGGAGAGATTTGGTAAAAATGCTGATAAAAATGCAAAGGCAGCTGAAGAAGCATATAAGGCGGTGATAATATGAAGACAGCCATATCCATTCCGACGGAAGGAGCTATGGGAAAAACCGGAACATGGAGAGTATTCCATCCAGTTATAGATTTGAATAAATGTATAAAATGCTGGAGATGCTGGATTTTTTGTCCAGATGCTGCTATAGACAGGAATGAACACCCTGTAATTGATTATGATTATTGTAAAGGATGCGGGATATGCAGCAATGTCTGTCCTGTAAATGCTATAGAAATGAGGAGGGAGGAAAAATGATCATTGTTGATACTGCAAATCATATTGCTGCTTTAGCAGCAAAAATGGCAAAGCCACATGTTATAGCTGCTTATCCCATAACGCCACAAACAACCATTGTGGAAAGATTGGCAGAGTATGTTGAGAAAGGGGAACTGAACGCAGAGTATATAAGAGTTGAATCAGAGCATTCTGCAATGGCTGCATGTATTGCTGCAGCTGCAACAGGAGCAAGAACATTTACTGCCACATCTTCACATGGTTTGCTCTTAATGCATGAAATGCTGCACTGGGCCGGGCTGGCGAGGCTGCCTGTTGTTATGGTGAATGTTAATAGGGCCATAGGGCCAGGATGGAACATATGGAGCGATTTGAATGATTCATTGGCTCAGCGTGACACAGGCTGGATACAGTTTTATGCATCTAGCAATCAGGAAGTTTTTGACAGTGTTATTCAGGCATATAAAATAGCAGAAAATGAGGAGATTTTGCTTCCAGCGATGGTATCATATGATGGTTTCATTTTAAGCCACACCTCAATGCCTGTTGAAGTGCCAGAGCAGAGTAAAATAGACGAGTTTCTGCCAGACTTTAAGCCAGGATGGATTCTTGATGTGGAAAATCCTATCACCCATGGCAACATTGTTCCTCCTGAGCCATATATGGAAATTCGTTACTCAATGCAAAAGGCAATGGAAAAAGCAAAAAAAGTGATTGAAGAAATAGGGGAAGAATATGGAAAGAAATTTGGCAGAGAGTATGGGCTTGTTGAGGAATATAGATGCGAAGATGCAGATTATGTCATTGTCGCCATGGCTGCAATGGCTGCAGAAGCAAAAGTAGCAGTTGATGAATTGAGGCAGAAAGGAGAGAAAGTAGGACTTCTAAAATTAAGAACATTTCGTCCATTTCCTCATGAAAGGCTGAAACATGACAAGATGATTGTGATAGACCGCGATATCTGTCCAGGCTTAGGTGGCATAGTTTATAATGAAATTAAGGGGAATGGAAGCGAGATATATGGCTTCATAGCTGGTTTGGGAGGAGTTGATGTGAGTTATAAGGATATCGAGAGGATGTATGAACTTGCCAAAGAAGGCAAGGAAGGATGGTACCCAACGGAGGTGAAATAATGGCGATAAAGGATTTACCAATGGATGAATACATTCTGAAGGGGCATGCTGCATGTCCAGGCTGCCCTGCTACAATAGCACTGCGAATCACATTAAAAGCTTTGGGAAAGAAAACAATTTTGATTGTTCCTGCTTGCTGCAGCGCCGTCATCCAGGCATTGCATCCACATACTGCTTTTAATGTTCCTACATTAAACATTGCATTTGAGGCATCAGCTGCGGCTGCATCAGGTGTGGCAGCAGCCCTTAAAATGCTTGAAAAGAAAGATGTGCTGCCGGTTGTATGGGCAGGAGACGGCGGAAGCTATGATATTGGGCTGCAGGCATTATCGGGAGCGTTAGAAAGAGGAACAGATTTTATCTATATCTGTTACAACAATCAGATGTATTCAAATACAGGTATACAGAGGAGCGGAGCTACACCATATGGAGCATGGACAACAACAACCTGGACAGGTAAAAAAGAGCGACAGAAAGAATTGGCAGAAATAGTTATGGCTCATCATATCCCATATGTTGCTACTGCTACCATTGCATATCCAGAGGACTTATATGAAAAAATGAAGAAAGCAAAGGAGATGAAGGGGCCACGCTACATAGAAATTCTGTCACCATGTCCTCCAGGCTGGAGATTTGATATGAGTAAAACTGTGGAGATGTCAAAGCTTGCAGTCGAAACAGGGGCTTGGGTTTTGTATGAAGTAATAAACGGTGAATTAAAATTCACTGGTTACAGCAAACGCATTCTTGAAGGAAAAGAGAGAAAGCCAATTGAGGAATGGCTCAAGATGCAGGGAAGATTCCGCCATTTGAAGCCAGAAGACATTGAAAAAATAAAACAGCAACTGGACGAAAAATGGCAACACTATAAAAAAATCTATGGAGGAAAAGAATAGAGTGAGACGGCTTTCCACCCTTCTTCCACAAAACATTTTATAGCCATATTTTATTAATGAATGATGGAAATTGACATTGAAGAAGCAATAGATGAAATTCTTGAAAGTGTTGATGTTGACAGGGAAACAGTTGAAAAGGATTTGAGGAAGTTTCTTGATTATGGAGTTCCTTTAGAACATGCGAAGCAGGCAGTCATAAATAAATATGGAAGTGTTGTTAAGGAGAAAAAATTGAAGGATATAAAGGTCAATGAAAGAAATATAATAACTGTTGCCAAAGTAATTGCAATAGATGAAAGAGAAGTGGAAGTAAGAGGCGAGAAGCGAAAAATATATCGTGGCCTACTTGGAGATGAAACAGCTATTCTTCCATTTACAGCCTGGAAAGATTTTGGCTTGCAAAAAGGAGATGTTATAAAAATAAGGAATGCATCGAGCAGTGAATGGGAGGGACAGCCGCGCTTGAGCCTATCAGAATGGAGCGAGGTGGAAAAAGTAGATTATGACATTGATTTAATAAAAAGAGCACCCAGAAAATGCAATTTAATTGATTTAAGGCCGGGATTATCAAATGTTGAGGTGAGGGGCAAAATAATTTACATTGAAGAAAGGATAGTTAATATAGGAGGAGAGGAAAGAAAAGTTTTCTCCGGCATAATAGCTGATGAAACAGGAAAAGTTCGTTTCACAGCCTGGCATGACTTTGGCTTAAAGGAAGGAGATGTTATAAGGATAAAAGGAGGATATGTGAGAAAATGGCGTGGAGCCCCGCAGCTAATTTTTGATGAAAACTCAGAAGTGGAAAAAATTGCTGAAGAGATTGTTGTGCAGGAAACAATCGTACCATTATACAAAATTGTTGAAGCAGGAGGAGGAATAGATTTGTATATGCAGGGCATTATTCTAGATGTAAGGAAGGATTCAGGTATAATATTCAGGTGTCCAAAGTGCAACAGAAGAATAAGAAATGGAGTATGTGAAGAGGATGGAGAAGTGGAAGGAACGCCAGATTTGAGGATACGTGCCTTACTCGATGATGGAACTGGAGCTGTAGATGTTATTTTCAACAGGCAAATTTCTGAAAAACTACTCGGCAAAAACATGGAAGAATATCTAGACATAGCAAAGGAGGCAATGGATTACAGCATCGTATATGAGGAAATTTTTGACAAACTCGTTGCAAAGCCCGTGAAAGTAAAAGGAGATTCGATGCCCAGTGATTTCATAGTTACAATATTTGCAAAGGATGCAGAGATTGTTAAGATAGACGAAAAGAAAGAGGCGGAGGAGCTGCTAATGCAGCTGGAGGGGTAAAAATGAGGGAGCCAGCATGGAGAATATTTGCAGCGGAATATAACGATGCAACCCATGTCATTCAGTCAAAAGAAGAAAAAGCACCAAAATACGTTATAACTCCTTTGGGAGCTAAAGTGAATCGACTTTTTATTGTAGGAGTACTTACAGATGTCGAGGAAATAGGAGCGGAGGGAATAAGAAGAAGAGCCCGCATTTCCGATCCAACAGGCATCCATGTTGTATATGCTGAAGCTTTTGAGCCAGAAATTGCAAGCATACTGGCAGATATGGAAATACCGAGCTATATTGCTGTTGTGGGAAAAACAAGAATTTATGAACCTGAAGAAGGGGTTCTTTACCTTTCTGCAAGAGCAGAAATGGCAAAGGAAATCAGCATCGAAGAAAGAAACTACTGGATTATTGAAGCCAGTAGAAACATGCTCATTAGAATAAATGCAATGAGAGATGCAATGAACATGAGCAATCCAACAGCCAAACAGCTACGCGGACTGGGTTATCCTCCAATAATTGCAGAAGGCGTGGCAGAGGCAATAAAAGTTTACAAAGATGTTGACCTGCAACACTATGAAATCATGCTTAGAGAAGCCTTGTCTTTCATAACTTCCTCCAGAAAAGAAATAAAGAAGAATCATGAACAGGAAGAAGAAAAAGTTCTAAAAATTATAGAATCTCTGCAGAGCGAGGACGGCGCAGCCTGGGAAGCTGTTATTGAAGAAGCGATAAAGGAAGGAATAGAAAAAAGTGTGGTGGAAGAAGTAATCGTCTCCCTAATGGAAAAAGGGCTAATATATGAGCCACAGCTTGGCAAACTGAAGGTAGTTTGAAAAATTTCAAAAAAATTTAAAATAGCAAATTTTAAATAGTCTTTTTCAATGATATTTCAAAAAAATTTGAAATAGTGAGAAAATGTGGCAGATAATAGAGGCAGGGATCGATACACTATTAAAGTATCTTTCGGGACATGTGCTTACCTGCTTAATCCCGGCCTTTTTTATAGCAGTGGCAATTGTAGTATTTGTTTCAAAAGAAAGCGTGCTGAAATATTTTGGAGTGGGAGCGAAGAAATATATTGCCTACTCCATTGCATCTGTTTCTGGAGCCATACTCGCAGTGTGCAGTTGCACTATACTGCCGATATTTGCTGGCATTTATAAAAGAGGCGCTGGCATTGGTCCAGCTACATCCTTTTTATTTTCTGGTCCAGCAATAAATATTCTAGCCATTATTTTGACAGCAAGAGTAC
This sequence comes from archaeon, assembly GCA_024275755.1. Classification (GTDB taxonomy): domain Archaea; phylum Thermoplasmatota; class E2; order UBA202; family JdFR-43; genus JdFR-43. The sequence goes on from JAJRYN010000004.1 coordinate 10,938, forward strand.
TGGGCTTTGAAATAGGGTTGGCAAGAGTTGTGGCAGCGATAATAATGGCTATTGTTATTGGCTCGCTCATGGCAGTTATCTTCAGAAGGCATGATGAAAAAATAAGAAATGAAAATAAGTTTGTAGTGGAAGAAAATAGAAAGAAAAGAAAGCCCGCTATATCAACTTCATTTTTCATTTCATTAGTTGTCATACTTATTGTTGTGACTTCCAGAACGTCATGGCTTATAAAATTTCCAATAATCTATATTCTTACTATATTCATTGCAGTTCTTCTAATATTTTGCTATACTAGAGAGGAAGTAAAGGAGTGGGGAAAAGAAACTTGGTTTTTAACAAAGAGAATATTTCCTGTTTTGCTTGCTGGAGTATTTGTGGTGGGTATAATAGGAGGAATAGCCTCCCAATTTGTTGATACTCCACCAGATAAAGCAGTGGGAATATTGGTGAAGGGTTATATTGGAAAAAATGATATCACTTCATGTTTTGTTGCTTCCATAATAGGAGCTATTCTCTATATGCCAACATTGCTTGAAATACCTATTGTTAATGATTTGTTTGGTTATAGTTCTGGAATGATAGGAGATGGCCCTGCTTTAGCTTTGCTTTTAGCTGGCCCCTCCTTAAGTTTGCCTAACATGATAGTTATTACCAGAGTGATGGGAACAAAAAAAGCAGCAGTATATATTATGCTTGTAGTTATTATTTCGACTTTAGTTGGCTACACGTATGGGGTGATGAAATGATTAGTGTTGAAATTCCAGATGAAATAAAAAAGGAAGTGAGGACAAAAGGAGGGTTTGAAAATATTGCCAAATCAATCCCAGATGACACAATAAAAGAATTAGTTGAAATTTTAAAGGCATTGGCAGATGAAAAAAGGCTGAAAATTTTATATGCTTTGCATAGACAGAGAATGTGCGTCTGCATGCTTGCAGCATTAACGCAATGCTCTTACTCAAAATGCTCGTACCATCTCGCAAAATTGAAAGATATGAATCTTATCAAGGCAAAACATACTGGTAACTATATTATCTATTCTATTACTCCATATGGGGAAAAATTTATCAGATATTTTGAAAAATTGGTGAGATGATAAGATGAAGGTGGAGATATTGGGAAAAGGTTGTGAAAAATGTAGGATGCTTGAAAAGAGAGTGAAAGAAGTAATAAAAGAGCTTGGCAGAGAAGATGTAGAAATTGTGGAAGTAAAAGATGTAGTAAAGATAATGAAACGTGGAGTAATGATTACGCCTGCTTTGGCAGTAGATGGTGAGATTAAAATAGCAGGAAGAGTGCCTAGTAAAGAAGAGATAAAGGGTTTGCTAAAGAAATGAAAAATTTCGATAAAATAATATATACTTTCACCCATCTCCTTTATGGCGAAAACATCTTTGGGGTTGGAAGAGAATATTGAAGGGGCTTTGTGCTATTTGCTTGGATGGGTGACAGGCATAGTCTTTTATTTACTGGAAAAAGATAACAAGTTTGTTAAATTCCATGCAAGACAGTCTATACTGACTTTCTTTCCATTGTGGATTTTAAGCCTTATATTTGGTGGATGGTGGGGATTGCTTTGGTGGCATGCGTGGATATTTTTCTGGTGGATTTCTTGGCTTATATGGCTTGTCATGTTTATACTCTGGATAGTTCTTATGATAAAGGCATACCAAGGCGAGATGTTTAAGTTGCCTATTGTTGGCGATATAGCAGAAAAAGGAATATAGGCACTACACAAATCTCGTATTTGCAACTTGAGAAAGAATCCTTTTCCCATTTTTAATTTTTAAAAGAAATCATCAAGACGGGAGTGTTTGACTTTATCATTTTTGAACAGTGAATCAACGAATTTCTCAAATAATACAATACGCTGTTTTGTATAATTTGCTACATTGAATTTCTCCACAAGCTTCTTTGCTGGAATGAGATATTTTTTCACAGATTTTTCATGAACAGTTAAAACCAAATTTTCTCCACAATTTGGACATTTTCCTTTTAGTGGAATCCTCCTATATTTTGTATTGCATTTTATACATCTAAACTGCTGTTTTGTGAAAGCCCTTAAATTGCCCATCAAGTCTGGTAGAAAATGGGTTTTGATAACTTTACTTGCCACATCCCTTTCATCAACAGCCCTTATTTTTATTGCTAGAGCAAGCTGCGCATTTAGCTTATCTTCCATTTTATCAAGCAGCTTATAAGCAGATGTTTTTGGCCCACTGGCAATATGAGAGGTATCATGTGTGAAGCCAAATCCAGAAAATTCTCTTTCTGTTCCAAGGCGCTGAGCAACCAGATCCATCATTTTTTCCAGCTCTTTTGGATGAGGACATTGCAAAGTTTTCCTGTAAAATTCTAGAGGATATCTGTTAAGTAAATCAATATTCAATGCTTCCTTATCTATCTCTGCTGGAGAAATACGAGTTGCAATAACAAGAGGCAAATCCATTTTCCCTCCTCTCTTTTCAGGAATATATTCTCTGGAAAAATTGATGAGAACATCCAGCAGAAGCATAAGCGCATCTTCATCCCCATCGCAATTTCTGCGTTTTGCGGCATGGAAAAATGGGTGAGCACAGCAGACATTTGCATCAATGAAACCAATTATCCTTCCTATGACTCCTGCTGAAGTATGTGGAGATAAGCCAACAACTAAATGTCCAACTAAATCCTCCATTTTTTCCACTTTATAGTATGGTTCCATTCCATATAGTTTAATAAGCAAATCATCAATGAATTTTGCAACCCTCACCAGATATTCTCCACATTTTTTAGACGGAATCAAATCCTGGGGCTTTAATTCGCATATTTGATCATCTCTCTCCAGTTTATTCCCTTTATAATCATATTCATAACCCAGTTCCCGAAGTTTCTCCACACTTGTTCCTATTTCATATGGTTTGAAATGCGTCAAAGGCATATTTGTCATATCAAAGCGTGCTGTGCCATCCTTGAAAACATATATTTTATGCATTGCCCTTAGTAAGCCTTTTTCCAAACATTCTGGTGTTTTGCTATGAGATGATAGGCCTATTACTCCTTTCACTTTTTCTGGCAATGAAACATTTAAACGAATCTCCGCCTTTCTCACCTCATTTTCGACGTTAATACTAAATTTTTTTAATCTACCAGTAAAATATGTATGACCACCACATTCACATTTCGCCCTATATGTTGTTTTTCCACACTTTTCACATTTCCTTTCTCCCATCTCCACTGCTACAGTTTTTGCTGCCGTTAATAGCCTTTCCCTTCCTCCTGCCATCCCAACTGGGAAGAGAATGTGTGGAGACGCCCTCATTTTTCTTTCTGCTGCCTTCTCTGGTCTTCCCATTCTTGCCCCTATGCGGTGTGGTGCACGAGGCATTATTTTTATTCCAGTCATTTCCTGAACAGCTTTTATAGGCTCCTTTTCGCTATGTCTCTCCTCTACAATTTTTTTGTCTTTAATTTCAAATCCGCAGCATTTGAGCAAGGTGTATGCATATTTTTCTATAACATACTCTTCCCTTTCCTTATGCAGCACTCCCAGCTTCATCAAAATTTCCTTGAGTTTTTCATCCTTTTTTAAATATAATCTGCCATCATATCTTCCATTTCTTATTGCATCTTTCAGATAAGCTAATTCTTCCTTATTAATATCATGCCAGAATAAATTGTGAGATGGATGGAGAGGCACATCATATTCTCTGGAAATATTGAAAGCTGTTTTGGCATCTATTTCTTCAAAATTTTCTATTCCATATTTTTCTTTCACTTCCTCCAGTCTAGCTTTTTCTTCCAGTTCCTGAATCCACCACTCATAACAGTAACTTGCTGGAGGAAGAATGGCATTATTTTCTGCAAATTCTCCGAATGGTACAAGAATTTCTCCTAGATCAATAATTTCTTTTACCTTACCCTTTAATTTCTTTGCTTCCTCGATATCATTAATCTGTACAAAATCACCGTTCTCGAGCAAAACCATTGGCCCTTCTATAGAGTCGCATGGAGTGGCAATAGTTCCTTTTCCGGGTCTTTCTGTTTTAATTTGTGTTCCTATAGCAATAAATTCATCTAGCAAATACATTGTAGCCGGATTTATAGCCAATGCGGCCAAGCCACAAGTTCTTCCTCTTCCATATCTAAGCCTGAACCCTCCTTTACGGGAAGGATGACACAGAACAGGTCTGCCAGCTATCAAATCTTTTACATATTTATCAGATGGATTTATTACTCTTTCCTCCTCTTTCTCCTCTTCGTAAACAAATTTCTTTAAGAAATCCCATCCCTCCAGATTTAGATTTGTTACGTGCTTTAGCAATTTCGGAGCTTTTAAGCAAAGCCCTTCTGCAATAACAAGACATGCTCCTCCTCTAATCTTGTTTGTTTTTACTCTGGGCAAATCTCTTTTACCCATCACTTCTTTATCCTCAGTTGCCTCACCATTTATACAGATGGGGCAATTCCTTATTATAATCTCAATTTCTTCAGGTGATGGAAGATATTGCAGATGGGTTGTTCTATCATACAGAGGTATCTCTTCCTTATACCTCTCAATTTCGTCCTCAGTTGGCTTGTATCTATCTATGCCAAGTTTCCTCCTCACTATATCTGCAATCAAAACACTCATTGCCTCTCCTGTTCCGCCAGCTGAACGAATTGGGCCAGCAAAATATAAATCTACATATCTGCTGCCATCCTCATTTTTTCCTATTTCTACTTTGGATATTCCTTCTATGGGAGCCACCAGAACCCCTTCTGTAAGAATAGCCAAGCCAGTCCTAACAGCCTGCTCAACTATGCTCGCAAAATCTCCCTCCATGCTTTCTGCAATTTCTGTGGCAATCTGCAGGGCTGTTTCTTCCCTTCCCTTCTCTTTCAGGTATTTTCTTATCCTCATTGCAATTCCTTTGGGCCCTACAAGTTCTTCCACTCTATCTGCTAAATCCTTGGCAAAAGATATTTCCACTTCTGTTTTTGGATCAAATCCCTTCTTTCTCGCCTTTGTTGCAATTTCATAGCATTCTTTGGCCTTGGTTTCTATTGAATTAAAATAATCGTTCACAATGCAAAATTAAAAATTGGATATAAAGCTATTGAAATGTCTTTGTCAGGCATGCCATACTTTCACAATTTCTTTCCGCATTCAGGGCATTCTTTAACACGAGATGCGCAACTCTTATGAAATGTTGCACCGCAATCACATCTTACACTCTTTGTTTCATCCTTAAACTTGCCTAGACATATTAGACAACGATTTTCTTCTTGTACCTCCACCACCAATCTTCCCTTTCTTTTAACCAGATAGAAATAGGTTATTAATCCAGCTAGAAGAGCAATAAGCGGGAGAATATACAGGTAATACTTGTAATCCTTTTCTGGGGAGGAGAAACAGTTGAGAAATAATATGTTTTCGATCTCACACTTTCTTTTCCATCACTCGCAACAACATACCATCCATAACTCATTTTATATTGCAAATTTTTCCATGTTATCTCTGCTAGATTGTCTGAAGAGATATTCTCAGCAATTCCAATTATTTTGCCATATTCATCATAGAATGTTACAGTAACTACATCCCCATCCTCATCTGAAACCGAAACAATCAATTTGGGATTTAGTGACACAACACTCCCATTCAATGGTTTAATAATTTCAACAACAGGAGGATGATTTACTGGCGAGAGAACTGTAATGGCTACAGTATCATATGCTTCAGCCCCTTCATTATCTATCACAGTAAGTTTTGCAGTATAATTGCCTCCTTTATCATAAATATGCTGCTGTGTAGCAGGAGGAGTTCCAATGCCAGAATATTCTGCAATTCCATCATTATTTACGTCAAGACTCCATGATATAATGCTTCCATCTGCATCTGAAGCATTCATGAAAAATGTAATGGTGAGAGGAGCTGTACCATTTACAGGAGAAGCTGTTATGGAACACAAAGGTGGCTGATTCGGAGGAATATATTGAGTTATGGTAATTTGATGAACATTGCTTTCACTTTCAGCATCATAAATGTCCTTTGCCATAACTTTGATATAATATACGCCAGGAGCACCCCATGAATGAGTTGCATAAGCCGTTTTACCAGGAGAAACTGGACCAATCCAATCATAGCTTCCATCCCCCCAATCAAATTTATAGTAAATGTTTTCATCATCATCTGACTCTGCTGAAAAAGTATATGTTATGCCAGTATAACCACTTGCTGGCCCACTTAAGCTAGGCTTTGAAGGAGGAGAATTTGCTTTCGTTGTGAAATGCCATACTGGAGATGTTGTTGTGGCATTGCCATCATTGACAACAACATACCATGCATAACTTGTTTCATAATTCAAATCCGGCCATACAATACTTGCTGTACTGCCTGATAAAACATTCTCAACAGTTCCTATCACACTGTCATCAGAGGCATCATAAAATGTCACATCCATTATATCTCCATCTCTATCATTAACTAAAACACTCAATGTTGGATTTATATTCACATTAATACTTCCGTTTGATGGAGATTGCAGGATAGGCTTATCTGGGGGATATTGTGGCTCTGGAATAGTGGTGAAATGCCATGTATCCGATTTGTTCGTTAATGCTCCGTCGTTGGCAATAGCATACCAGTAGTATGTTTTATCATATGCAAGATTACTCCACGTGACTGAAGCAATATTTCCACTTGGTATGTTATATGCTGTGCCTATAATGCTGTTGTCTGATGCATTATAAAATGTTACATCTATTGTATCGCCATCTGGATCTGTTACCAAAACACTCAATGTCGGGTTTATGTCCACATTAATACTTCCGTTTGATGGAGATTGCAGGATAGGCTTATCTGGAGGCAGGTTAATAACCTGAAAACTAAATTTATTGCTTATGTTTTCATTTCCATTCACATCTCTTGCATATATGGAGAAGTTATATACGCCAGCAAGAGAATATGCCTGATTGAAATAATATTTGCTGTTATGCTGCATTATGAATTCATGGAAGGTTGCATCAGGATATGTTATAT
>JAJRYN010000020.1 GCA_024275755.1 archaeon
AAAATATTACCATTGATGACTACGATCCAACAACAGATATCGAAGTGATTTTCAGAATAGATAGAATAAGAAAAATTGATTTTGAGCATAACGAAGCTCCAATGCTAGCAATGGAAATAAGCATTGATGGAAATGCATATGAAGTAGGATACTGGAAGGGAATAGATGTTTATCCAAGATGGAGACATATACAGAATGTTGATGATGGAAAGGAAAATGTGAGTATAGAAATAAAATTGTATGAAATAGTTAATGAAGAAAAAATATTGTGTGATATAAGCCCAAAACAGGGAGATTATACAGGAAAAGTATTGAAACTTACATACTCTTTAAAAACAGGAGACTGGACTGGAGATGATTTTTTGGGAGATGCTAGTGGATATGGACATGTAAGTGGAACAGAAGATGGAAAATATGACGAAAACGACTATGAAATATGGTTTGATATATATCAGACAGATGCTGATGGTGATAGGCTTACATGGTATGAAGAAGTTTTTGTATATGGCACAGATCCAAATGCAAGTGATTACGGCAAAGATTATGACAATGATGGTGTGCCAATAGAATGGGAGGATAAATATGGATATGATCCATTTGTATATGAGAATCATAGTAGTTTGGATCCTGATAAAGATGGCATTCAAAATATTGAGGAATATATGATGTCGGAATGGCATTCTGATCCTTTCAGGCAGGATATTTTTGTTGAAGTAGATTTTATGCAAAATAGATTTTTTGGACACACAACATTTCCAGAATATTCCAAGGAAAAGGTTATTTCAGCATTTTCTAAGCATAACATAATGCTGCATATAGATGATGGTTTGATGGGAGAGGGAGGAGAGATTTTACCATATGAGAAGTTTTATACACCAGAGAAACTCTCATTGTATTATAAAAAGTATTTTTTACATGATGGGGCAAATGAATGGAGAAAAGGAATTTTCAGATACTGTGTTTTTGGCCAATACACATTTGCAGCTTCAAAAACTACCGCTGGATATGCATATTGGCCAACAAATGAAAATATTTACGATGCTTTTGTTGTTGGAATGAGAGTAATCAAAAATTACCGCTTTTTGCCTTCGGCGAGAGAAACTGCAATAGCAAGCCTTTTCATGCATGAGTTGGGCCACACGCTTGGCTTATTCCAGCATGTTTACAAGGCTATAGACAACACTAGTTGTAGCGTGCCGTGGCAGAAAGGGTGGAAAGAATTTGAAAATTACAAGAGTTGCATGAATTATCGTTATGCATGGAGTTTGACAGATTTCTCAGATGGAAGTCATGGCAAAGGAGATTTCAATGACTGGGCTGCCATAGATCCAGCTTTCTTTGAAAAAACATTTTATGCAGATAGAGAACACAGACGAAAAAAACTATGAATTAATTTTTTAAGAGTTTAAAAATTATCTTCTATGCAAAAAGCAAAAATAATCGCTGACAGCAGAGAAATATTTTCAGGCATACCTGACTGGCTTTCATTGAAAGCGGATGTGGAAATAAAACAGTTGCCAGTCGGAGATTATATTCTAAGCCAAAAGGTGGCAGTAGAAAGAAAAAGAGCAGAGGATTTTCTCGATTCTTTAGTTAAGAAGAGAATTTTTGAACAGGTAAAAAGATTGAAGGAGGCGTACGAAAAACCCATTTTGATTATAGAGGATGAAGGCCTTTTTTCCCGCAATATCGACAGCAGAGCAATATATGGAGCTATAGCATGCCTGCTCACTGATTACGAAATTCCCGTTATAAGGACAAGAGGTGCTGAAGAAACTGCCTCATTGTTATACGCAATAGCTGCAAGAGAGCAATTTAAGAAAAAAAGGGAAATTTGCTTGCGCGGAGAAAAGCCAAGCATGAATCTGAAAGAAAGGCAGCAGTTTATTGTTGAAGGACTACCAAATGTCTCTGCTATTCTGGCAAAACGCCTCCTAAATCATTTTGGAAGCGTAAGGAAAATATTCAATGCAAGCATGGAGGAGTTGCAGGAAGTGGAGGGCATAGGAAAGAAAAAAGCAAAGGCAATTATAGAAGTTGTAGAAGCTGAATGGAAGGAAGAAATTGCAAATGATTGAAACTTTTATGCAATCTGAATATATTAAAGAAAAGGGAGAAGGAATGCCATCATTTATTCTTTTGCCTTCCTGAATTTATAGCCGTAATAAATGGCTCCTCTCTTGCCGTCCTCCTGTATTCTTCGCAAACATGCTTCAACTCGCATGCCAATATGCACTTCATCTATACTGCAGTCAACTATCTGCCCAGTTAAATAACATCCTTCATCCATTTTTATCAGTGCCATCACATATGGAGATTTTCCTTCAAATTCTGGAGGAGGAACGCGTATTACTGTAAAGCTTTCCACAGTGCCTTTTCCACTCAGTTTGTAATCCTCCATTTTCCCTATCGATTTTCTTCTGCATTTTGGACAAACAATACGAGGAGGGAAGTAAACTTTGCCGCATACTCCACATTTCTTTCCTATTAAATTATATCTTGCCGGTATTTCTCTCCAATACCTTGCAACTCCCATTATATCGCCTCCAGAATGTGAATGACGGCCGTTCCACCTGAACCACCAACGTTGTGGGCTAAGCCAATGGTTGCATCTTTAACTTGCCTTTCTCCTGCCTCTCCTCTGAGCTGCATGACAAGTTCATTTATTTGAGCCACACCAGTAGCTCCAACAGGATGGCCTTTAGCTTTTAATCCACCAGATGTGTTGACTGGAATTTCTCCATCTAATGCTGTTAATCCCTCTTCAGTTGCCTTTCCTCCCTTGCCTTTCTCTACAAATCCTAAATCTTCGATGGCAATGATCTCTGCTATTGTAAAGCAGTCATGCACCTCCGCCAAATCAACATCTTTGGGCTCTATTCCTGCCATTTTATATGCCCTTTTTGCTGCTTCAACCGCTGCTGGTAACGAATCGAATCTTTTTCTCCCATGATATGAAAGAGTATCACATGCTAAGGCAGAGGCCCTTATTTTAACAATCTTATCTGTATATTTTTTCGCAATGTCTAGGGGAGTCAATATGGCGGCAGCTGCACCATCTGTAATTGGACTGCAGTCAAGCAGATGCAGCGGGTCAGCAACCAGCGGCGACTTAAGCACATCCTCCACACTAATCTTTCTCCTGAACTGAGCTTTTGGATTCATGCTGCCGTTATAATGATTTTTCACAGCAACCATTGCAAGTTGCTCCTGAGTTGTACCATATTTATGCATGTGATATTTTGCCATTAAGGCATATAAGCCAGGGAATGTAACACCAAAAAATGATTCCCATTCTCTGTCAGCAGCGGAGGCAAGAATATTTGTTGCCTCTCCTCCTACAACGTCGGTCATCTTCTCTGCTCCTCCCACAACCACAATATCATACATTCCAGATGCTACCGCCAGAAAACCTTGATGCATCGCAACTCCTCCAGATGCGCACGCTGCTTCAACACGAGTAGCTGGAAGATGCAAATCCTCCAAGCCTGCTACCTCCACAGCTAGTGGGCCAACATGCTCCTGTCCAATAAATCTGCCAGTCGACATTCCTCCAAGATATAATGCATCTATTTCTTCACCCTCTATGCCAGCATCTAAAATTGCTTGTATACCTGCTTCAGCTACCAGCTCACGAAATGACTTGTCCCATAATTCTCCAAATTTGGTCATACCTATACCAATAATTGCCACTTCTCTCATTCAAATTCCCTCCTCAATTTCATATATGTTGCATAATCAACATACTCCTTATTCTCCAGCATCTTCCTTATACCCTGCCTCTCATATTCTTCAATCTTATCTGTAACAGTGATATCAAAGGCATCAGAGCCAGCTCCAGAGCCATAGGAAACAACTATAATTCTGCTGCCTGCTTTTGCAACATCTAAAACAGCGGCAAGTCCAAGCATTGATGAGCCAGAATAGGTGTTACCGATTATTGGACACAGCAAGCCATCTTCAATTTGCTTTTTCTCAAATCCGAGTTTCTTGGCAACTCTCATTGGAAACTTTCCATTCGGCTGATGAAAAACAGCATAATCATAATCAGATGGCTTTGTGCCAAGCTTTTCCATCAACATTTTTGCAGCATTCATTACATGCTTGAAATAGGCCGGCTCTCCTGTAAAACGTTCACCATGCCCTGGATAAGGCTCTCCCTCCCTTCGCCAGAAATCTGGAGTGTCTGTAGTGAAAGAAATGGTATCATTAATTTCTGCTATGCCTTCCTTACCAATTATAAAAGCTGCTCCTCCTGCGGCGGCTGTATATTCTAGAGCATCTCCTGGAGCTGCTTGAGCTACGTCTGCTCCAATAGCCATTCCATATTTAATCATGTTTGATTTTACGAGGGCGATGCAATTCTGCATTCCTGCTGTTCCAGCCTTGCATGCAAATTCATAATCGGCAGCTGTAAGCTCAGGAGTAGCTTCTATTGCCTCAGCCACTATTGTAGCAGTTGGCTTAACCGCATAAGGATGACTTTCTGAGCCCACATAAATTGCCCCTATTTCTTTTGGATTTATTTTTGCGTGTTTAACTGCTCTTCTTGCTGCTTCAACAGAAATGGTAGCTGTATCCTCATCAATCCCTGGAACAGATTTTTCGAAAACATACAGGCCGGAAGAAATGGATGCTGCTTGCTTCCCCCATATTCTGGCAATTTCTTCAACCTTTATTCTATATCTGGGTACATAAGCCCCATATCCAACTATAGCTGCCATACTATCGGCTGAAAGATGGAATGAGAGTATATAAAAATGTCGTTTTCAGAATTTAGCTGTGAGAATAGAGAAATCTTTCTTTTCAATTTTTGATGAATATGCTTATCAATAGGAAACCGTGCAATGATTTTTTTCCACGAAAATTAATCTTTTAGGAACTTAAAATTTTGGTTTAACAGAGAGCTTGGACCAAACCATAGAGTATAGGCTATCTGAAAAGATAACACAAGCCATCCTATCATTAGCATCATCACGCCTACGAGAGGAAGAATAAGAGGAATAAATATTGCCCCTCCCAGTATGATAGGAAGCAACAAAATGCTTACAGTAATATTAACTGTTAGGTTCACAAGTTCTGAATTTGGGAATATTGTGTGCAGCACATATAACACAATGACGATTGGTGCAAAAATTCCAAAGCTGTATATCATCATGAATATAGTGTAAATTAATGCATAAATGACAAGAGGTGCAGCTGCAATGAAGAAGAGTGGCAACATAGCAGCAACTCCAAATGAAAATAAAAGCATCCAGAAAAGCACCATAAAAATAAAAGTTAGCTCAGTATTATCTGTTCTGCTCCCCAAAAAAGTATTAAATTTCTGCAATAAATTCATCAAAAACCTCTTTCCAGCCATTCCCTTGCTTCTGTCATTTATAGCCAATAAATCATGATTTCTTTCTGAAAAGAGCACTTTTCCTTCTACCTGTGGCAAAATTAGTAAAATAGATAGAAGTAGAGATACAACACCAAAACACATGATAAACTTTCTAATTACCTTTATCATTTTGCCTCCCCAATAAAAACAACGGGCAATATATTAAAAAGTTTTTGTTAAAAATGCAGAGAGGGCAATAAATTTTATGAAGGTAAAAAACATTCATCTCCATGATTGAGAAGACTTTGGGACAAGTTTTAGATGAAACGGCGGCAAAATATCCAAATAATGATGCTCTTGTGTATTTAGATGGACCGCGTTACACATATAAAGAATTTAAGGAAATTGTAGATAAAGTTGCAAAGGGACTTATAAAGCTTGGAGTGAAGAAAGGAGACCATGTTGCAGTATGGGCATATAATGTGCCGGAATGGGTTATACTACAATTTGCAACCGCAAAAATAGGTGCTGTTCTTGTAACAGTAAATACATACTACAAATCGGCGGAACTTGAATATTTGCTTAAACAATCAGATACAAAAGTGCTTTTTCTAGTAGACAAATTTAAGGATGTAAATTATGTCGAAACTCTATACAAAGTAATACCTGAAATTAAAAAAGGAGAAAAATCAACCAACTTTCCTTATTTTGAACATGCAGTTTTTATGGGCAAAGAAAACTACCCTGGCTTACTCAACTTCCAAGATATAATTGACATGGGAAAGGAAGTAAGCGATGAAGAATTATATGAAATTCAAAATTCATTAGATTGTCATGATGTTGTAAACATGCAATATACTTCTGGCACAACTGGTTTTCCAAAAGGAGTGATGCTCACTCATTACAATATCGTAAACAATGCCTACTGGGTTGGAAAATATCTCGATTTAAGCAGCAATGATAAGCTGTGCATTCCTGTGCCATTCTTCCACTGCTTTGGCTGCGTTTTATCGACTTTGAATTGTGTGGTTCATGGGGCAACAATGGTTCCTATTGAAATTTTCGATGCTGAAAAGGTTTTGCAGGCTGTTGATAAAGAAAAGTGCACTGCCTTACATGGCGTGCCAACCATGTTTGTTCGTGAACTAAATCATCCCGATTTTGATAAATATGATTTAT
>JAJRYN010000021.1 GCA_024275755.1 archaeon
CAATTCCTTTAAGTTTCAGCCTTGCGACCGTACTCCCCAGGCGGTGGGCTTAACGGCTTCCCTACGGCACTGGGACAGCTCATGGCCATCCCAATACCAAGCCCACATCGTTTACGGCCAGGACTACCCGGGTATCTAATCCGGTTCGCTCCCCTGGCTTTCGTCCCTCACCGTCGGACCCGTCCTAGGAGAGCGCCTTCGCCACCGGTGGTCCTCCAGGGATTACAGGATTTCACCCCTACCCCTGGAGTACCCTCTCCCTCCTCCGGTCCCTAGCCCGGCAGTCTACCCGGAATTCGTGAGGTTAGGCCTCACGATTTACCCAGGCATTTACCGGGCCGGCTACGGACGCTTTAGGCCCAATAATAGTGGCCACCACTCGGGCTGCGGGTATTACCGCGGCGGCTGGCACCCGTCTTACCCAGCCCTTACTCCCCGAGCTTTTTAGGCTCGGGAACAGCCTACGCTGAGCGTAGGCACTGGGAGTCCCCTCGTCGCGGTTTCCCGCATTGCGAAGGTTTCGCGCCTGCTGCGCCCCGTAGGGCCTGGACTCGTGTCTCAGAGTCCATCTCCGGGCTCCCCCTCTCAGGGCCCGTACCCGTCGTAGGCTAGTGGGGCCATTACCCCCACTACGACCTGATAGGCCGCAGACCCATCCTCGGGCTCCTTGCGGAATTTCGGCCACAGGGCCTTCCAGCACCCATGGCCTATGGGGGTTTAGCCCCAGTTTCCCAGGGTTATCCCCCTCCCGAGGGTAGGTTGTCCACGTGTTACTGAGCCGTCCGCCGGTGGGCAAAGCCCCCCCTGGACTCGCATGGCTTAGTCGGACTCCCATAGCAGTGGCCTCCGGCAGGATCAACCGGTGTTGGAATACGGTCGCATCTCCACCAAGCTTTACCAATAGCCAATGCTTCTGCGTCTGTCGGATTTGAGATAGCCTACCCTCATACGGGTAGTTTTCTCAAATCCCCACCAATTTAGACCCAAGCGGAATAAGCCCCTTCATAAATCAGGGGCATAGCCGGTTACTTGGGTCACCAAACCCATAATATAGCCGGTGTTTATAAAAATTTTGGTGTGTATCTCTCTATCAAACAGGGAAAAGCTTACCTATCTAACGCAGCATTTTTTATAAACCTTTCGGTGAAAGAGAAAAAAGATTGATAGCTCGAAGAAATAACAAATGAAGGATTTGATGGATTGTTTTTATCTGTATTCCTAAAAGAAGCAGAGAATGAAGCATGAACGCAATAGTTAAACCAAAACTTTTCATTTTTAAACTCTAGAATTGAAAGCATTGCTTTGTGCACATTCATGAGCAAGATGCTGCAAAACTCTCCTGCTTCCTAAATCCTCAGAGGAAAAATTTAAAATCACATTCTATTTTATACCTCAGCGGGCGTGATCTAGCTGGTTAGGATGTGAGCCTTCCAAGCTCAATGCCCGGGTTCGAATCCCGGCGCCCGCATTGTTCTATTAATGCTATATAAATGATGAATATATTCGAGTTGCATCTATAATTGTCTCCATTGTTACTGGACATATTAGAGATAGGAATAACTCCAGCTTGAATCCTCTAAAGCACATAAATTATCTGCTTGATAAAATCTGGTGTTTTCAAAAAGAAACCCCAAAAATTAATGAGTTCTATCAAAAGTTTATTTTTTGCAAAAAAGTATTGCCAACATATCAATTTAAACAAAAGATGCGAAAGAGGCGTTATTGTAGGGCAATTTTTTATAGGCCTATTTAATATAATACTATCGATATAAAAATTGTTAGGTGTTGTTATGAATGTTATAATAGTCGGATGTGGGAAGTTAGGTAGAATGGTTGCTAAGTTAGCAATTCAAGAAAAGCACGATATTGTTTTTATTGAAATAGATGAAAAGAAAATTAAGAAATATAATAAAGATTTTGATGCAGTATTTATAAATGGCGATGCTAGAAGGAAGGAAATTTTGATGGATGCTGGAATAGAAAATGCAGATGCCATAGTACTTACTGCTAATGATAGCACAAATCTCTATATTGCTCGATTAGCAAGAAGTTTGGGGGTTAAAAACATAATCTCTCTAGTTGATAGTGAAGACAGCTATAAAATTTTTACTGAGGATAAACTTTTGAAAAATGATATAACACTTATTAGGAGTGCTCTATCTCGTACTGCATATTATATTTTTAGAAATATATCTTATCCAGGTTATATTGAAAATTTTATTGTTGGCGAGAAAGCAGAGATATTAAAAGTTTTATTATCCAAAGAATCAATTTATGTGGGAAAACCAATAAAAAAATTAGGTTTACCACCCGGTGTTAATATTATTGCTATAGAGAGAGAAAGGGAAGCATTAATTCCAACCTCAGATACAATACTTTTAGAAGGTGATAAAATCACTTTCTTAGCGAGAAATGACAAAATAGATGCCCTGCTTGGAAAATTACAAGAAAAGAAGAGAGAAAGAAAGGTAAAGATTTTAGCAAAATTGAAGGAAATAAGAAGAAAAAAAGAACACGAAAGGAAAAAACAGTTTTGAAAGAAATACTAATGCCTTAATAGAGCCAGTCATAAAAATCAGGAATAATGCAGAATTTCTTTGAGAAAAGGCTGAGGATATAAGGAAGTAAATAAATGATGCTATAGACTAAAGAATTTTCTCGCTTCTAAAGGACTCAAATTTACTAGTGAATTCATGTCCAGAATCCCGGCGCCCGCATAGAATTTTTAGTTGGATAAAATGAAAAAATGCTATGGCGATTTGTCATCGAAACAATGTAGAATAGTTCTTCTATATTTTCCTTAATGTTTTTCAGATAAAATTCATCCGATTTATCTATGATATTATTTTTTGTAAGAGAAGAAATGTAATGGACCATCTTTTTTAATTTTTCAACATTTGTGTGTCCTCTGCATATTCTTACAAGCTCAGGATACACCATGGCAAATGTCTCATTACTCAAATAACTTGCATTTAACCACATTTTTTCTATTGCTATTGCCTTCATTTGGATATCCATATCTGATAGTGTTAGCAGCAACATCGCTTCTTCCTGCCTTCCTTCTTGCAGCAGCTTTATTGCTTCTGCTTCTGCTTCTTCTGTCTCGTTGATAAATTCAGCCTCAACTTCCTCAAATATGCTTGTAAGATTGTCGTGTCCATATTTTTCCAAAAGCTGCAAGGCAATGGAATGAGCTTCGCCATTTTCATAAGCATCATATATATCCAGCGAGCAAATATGTACTGGTACAAATATTGATGCACACTGGCCTGCGGCAAACCACAGCATGCTTAAAAATTCTGGATACTCCTTTGGAATTTTGTATATCGTCGCTGCTTCATAGCCGCCTTGGCACATTCCTCTCAATCCTTCCAAATCATTGCTATGAATGCGAGACCACGCCATCATATCTTCTACTGTAATGTTGCCAATTCTTTTTTCGATAGTGTTTTCCATTTTTCTTTCCCATTCATAGTATTTGAAACAGAGGAAAATTTTCGCCTTGCTGCCATTAATATCAAGCAATCTGAGCCAGAAGTTTCCCATCGGCTTTCCTTCTCCAACAAAAATTTCTTTTCCCAATCCAAATGGAAAGAGGCGGGCAGTAATTGAATTTGACGAAATTTTTACAATGTGAACACCCATTAAGCCGCCAAGTCGTATTATTTTTCCTTTTTCCACCCAGCCGGTAAAGGTTGAGTTGAATTGTGATGCAGTAAATAATGGGTAGAGGAGATGTACATTCCACAGCATCTTGGGATAATTTGATTGAACAGCTATCCCATCTTTAATTTCTTTCACGCGATAATTGAAAGCATCTGCTTCTATTATTGCCCCTTTATTAACTCCAACAACAAATATATTTTCAGCTACTGATGTAGCATGGAGTTTATCTACCGCATCATGAGTAAGCAGGCTGATTGCCTCGTCGACATCATTGGCTGACTGGATGGCATATCTCATCCAGTCAAAATCATCCCAAGCATATTTGGATGGATTGACTAAATAAGAAATGGTATCAGCATCCGCAATGGCTATGCCAGCATCACTTATCATCATGCCTGGCTTTGTAATATTTGGAGGAATATCTTTCATTGTCGTTGTGCCTATAAATTTATGCTCTACTTTGAAACGCATTTTGAAGCCAAACCATGGATGATGGTACTCATACTCATAACCCTCTGGAATGGAGCAAAGCACCTGTAAGCCTGGCCTAGCTGGATCACGAACCTTCATCAATAAATTGTAATCGCCGGCGGTGGCATTTGCTATGGCCATGACGAGCTTGCAGCCGCTGCCTTTTGCATATGATGGAATGTAAAGATAAGCACTCTTTGCTTCTTCTGCACCATCTCTTTTAGAAAACAAGTTGCTGGAGGAGGGCATTCCAATGAGAAGGAAAATGATAATTAGAACAAATATTGTTTTCAATTTCATTTTCTTTTCAATATAATTTCGGTATAAATATCTTTCTTGGTTATGCCATTTTCTTTTCAATGTTGTGGAGTATCCCCAGTATTTTTATTAAGAGGTGCCTGTTGATTAGAGTATCCAGATAGCCGGTTAGGAGAACTTTTTGCGTAAATTTATTATCATCCAGAATCTCTTTTCGTAACTTCAGGATGCCATCTTCCACATCTTTGTAACGGCCTTCTGAAAATAATTGATTTGCCTCTTGGCTATTCAGAAAATTTTCCATTTGTTCTCTGAATTTAACAATTAACTGAAAAAACTCCTCTGCCTCACTATAACTATTTTTTTCATTCATGCAATTATATGCATTGTTATTTAGATAACTTTCTGAATTTATCGGTAAATCGGGAACTCAGGCTCATCTTTATTTTTCATCGCTTCTCTTACAATTTCTCTTGCGATTTCTCTGCTAATACCAAACGTTTTTATAAGATACTCAGTAACCTGCTCTTTTGTTTCTCCTTTCTCCAGTTTTTCATCTACTATTTTGAGAACATGCATCAGCTGGGCCTCTCTGTATTCTTCGTCCAGACCAAGTTTTTCCACCATATCATTTAAAGCAAGCAGAGTAACAGTTAGTGCATCATTGAATTCCTCTCTATTTAAAGCTGCTAGGTCTAAATCAGTCAGTATTATTATTTCATCATTGTCTCCGCCGATAACATATTTTGCCATTTTCCATCTGCCATTTAGCATCAGCAATGTGCGATAAATTTTGAGTCTCTCCTTTATCTCCATGACTGCTGTTTCTATGCCGGTATAAATTTGAAGGGAAGCAAAACCTCTGCTTATGTTAACAAAAACGCTATATGGTGTTCTGGGGCTTGTTGCTTTTATCCATATGCTGTTATTTATCTCATCTACTTTAACATCCCAATGTTCATCTAAAGGTTTATCAGAGTCAGCAATTTCCTCCTCAAACCACTTTACGAATTTCTTTTTCCAGCTTTCTTCCATGATAACTAATTGAAATATACAATAAAAAGGTGATTGTTATTTTTTGTATCCCAGCTCTTCAAATGCAAATTTCCATTCTCTGTATACCTTTTCTTTTATTTCGTCAGTGAGGGTATAGCTATATGGTTTGTAATCCTTATGTTTTTCAACAAATTTTTCGAATGCAGGCTTTGCATCTTCAAATCCTGTTAGTCCAAGATTTTTATAAATGTTTTTCAAGGTTTTTATTGGCTCCTTGACGAACTCTTCATAGCTTATTTCCACAAGATTTCCATCGGGTATCAAATTCTTTTCCTCAAAATATCTCTTGTACACCTCTCTATAAAAATCCAGAATAAATCTATCCAGTTCTTCCTTTTCAATATGCTGGAATGAAAATATTGGCAGAATCTTTTCATATAGTCTCCATGTAGAAAGATACACTTTGTAGGGATCTCTGTATATGTGGATAAATTTTGCATCTGGAAAAGTTTCAAGGAGTAATTTTATCCTTCCAGTATTTATCGGGCTCTTAAGCAATATCCTCTTTCCATCATGTTTATAGGTTATCTTTTTCAACAGATAGATATACCATTTTTTCCATTCCTCTATGATTTCCTTGTTTACGCCTTCAAATAGCACATATCTTCTGAAATAATAATACAATCTTTTTGGGAAATACCATCCATGATGAAGAGAATACGGACAGAAATTGGCTATAGCATATTCTTCCTCGTAAGGCAAACCAGCTTCCATTTCCAGATCATCCATTGGTCTTTTCTTGGGCAGGTGTTTTTTAACAACTTCTTTAAACAGTTTCTCACTCCCCAAGAAAACCCATGGTGCCATTGTTTCAAGTGTTGATACATAAGCCAGACTTTTGTCCTGCCCCATTAAATAATGCAGAAAAGTTGTCCCACTCCTAAAATGTCCCACTATGAAAAGAGGGGGAGAAATTTTCACATTCTCTAGCTTCTTATCAAACTTTATTCTCTCATAAATTCTGAAAGGTGTGATAAATGTAATCATGGATGTAACATAAAGAGCGCGAGGTATAAGTCGCCAGTCTATGCAGAATCTGTTTTCGACCAGCAATCTCATCCAGTTTGTAAATGAACTTCCTGCTAATGGTTGCATCTTAACGTTGAGGTAATATTCCTTATCGTATTTAAATTTCATGCATATGTAATGCATTTTTCATTAAAAATTTTTTATATTGATTAGACATTTAGCACCATGAAATTTTGGGATGAAAAAATAGAGACAATGCCATTGAAAGATTTAAAGGAATTGCAACTGAAAAGGCTGAAAAAAGTTATAAAGATGGCTTATGAAAAGAATAAGATATATCATAAAAAGTTTGATGAAGCTGGTATAAAGCCGGATGATATAAAAAGCTTGGATGACCTGAATAAAATACCCTTTTTAACAAAAGACGAGTTAAGAAATTATTATCCCTTTGGTTTATTATGTGTTGAGCTTGAAGATTGTGTGGAAGTGCATGCATCCTCTGGCACAACTGGTAAACCAGTGGTGGCAGTATACACAAGAAATGATCTGGAAGTATGGGCAGAAGTAATGGCCCGCTCATTGTGGGCGAACGGCTTGAGAGAAAGCGATATAATGCAGAATGCATATGGGTATGGTTTATTTACTGGTGCACATGGGTTTGAAAAAGGAGCACAGAGAATAGGAGCGATGGTTGTTCCAACAAGTTCAGGCAACACAAAGAGGCAGATAAATATAATGAAGGATTTCGGAACAACTGCTTTGGCTTGTACACCATCCTATTCTCTTTATATGGCAGAAGTTGCTGAACAAATGGGATATTCCCCAAAAGATGACTTTAAACTACGTATAGGTCTATTCGGAGCTGAAGCATGGAGCGACGAAATGAGAAAAAAAATTGAGGAGACATGGGGTATTGTTGCTCATGAACATTATGGTTTGACAGAGATAATAGGGCCAGGTGTCGTTACAGAATGCGAAGAGAAAAAGCTCCATATAAATGCTGACCATTTTCTGGCAGAAATTATAGATCCAAAAACGGGTGAAAGGCTCGAGCCAGGAGAAGAGGGAGAACTTGTATTCACTACTTTAACTAAAGAGGCATTTCCAGCAATTCGCTTCAGAACGAGAGATATAGCAGGCTATATTGAGGAGCCATGTGAGTGTGGACGGACTCTACCAATTCAAACCCGTATCAAAGGAAGAAGTGACGACATGATGAAGATTAAAGGAGTTATAGTTTTTCCAAGTCAGATAGAGGAGGCAATGATGAAAGTTGATGGTGTGAGCGGAAACTATCAACTTGTTAAGAAAAAAGAGAAGGAAATCACAACATTACAAGTCAGGGTTGAGCCCACTGAAGAAAGATACAAAGAAGGTAATCTTGATGAACTGGCAAAGAAAATTGAGGAAGAAATCTATGCCATTTTGAATCTCCGTATTCCTGTAGAGATTGTTAAGCCGAATACTCTACCAAGAAGCGAGGGAAAAGCAAAGAGAGTTGTGGAAGAATAATTATAAAAGGAAGAAAGAAAAGATATTCAGCAGAACAACGAAGAGGGGTACAGATATCACAGTTGTCCAGGTAACGGCGAGGGCTGTTACCCTTCCATTTATTCCATAAGGAATCAAAAACATATTGGTGCTTGTTATTGGTAAAATTGAATTTAGGACTAATACAACAAACCATTCTGAGGGTATCAAGTGTAGTAGCATGAGGGCGCCAAAAATAGTTGCGATAATTATAGGGGTTAAAATTACTGTAAGGAAAATGATTTCTTTAACCCAGGCAAGCTCTCCTTTTTTACTGAAAAACAAGTTTTCCAACTCCTTTTTACTTAAATCCCTGACTTTTATTCCTGCGCCTACATAATATAAAGCGGCGGGTATTGTAATGGCTCCGAGAAACTTCAATATTTTTCCCCATTCGTACGTGGATGTAGTCAATCCTGTATAGGCATGTATTATTGCTGCACTTATTGGGAATATTAACAGATACCATGGATATACCCGTAAGAACATTGGAAGAGGATTTTTTTCTTCTCCTCCCTCGATTTCCTTTTTATGAAGCACAGCAAGTATGTATGGGATGATGGCAAAAAGAAAGATGCCTAGCAGACTTATATATATGGCCGCATAAACCGCTAGTTTCTCGATTGCCAGCATTGCTCCACCGACAAAGGCTGCACTTCTTCCCTGATTAACAATAACAGTTTTTATGAATTCTATCCTATTTTCTTTCTTATCACAAACTCTACTCACCTTTTTAACAGCAAACAAATAGGCGATTATATAGATAAAAGCCATTACTGCACACGACACAACGACGAAATCAATCTCTTCTTCAGTGAAGTTAACATCTAGAAAAAGCCTGAAAAGAAGAATAGGGATGAAAACAAATAAAAGCACAAGACCCACCTTTTTCATTATTGTATCTATTTTTTCTTCGCCAAAAAATCTTATAAGGAAAAAAGTTATAAAGAAACCAACAACTATCCAGGGCAGAGTCCAGATGCCACTTATGTATGGAATTATTCTATCTAGTATCTCCAGAATGTTATCCCCGAGATATGAAAGCACAATGCCTTAAAAATATTATGAAAACTTCATGAAGAAAGTTTTAATCTCTTTTCCTGTTTATCAATCATGATGGAAAGAGAAGGAAACATAGTGGTGGCAAAATTTGTTGATGGAGAAATTATGCAAAATTTGAAAGAGCTTATGAAAAAAATAGATGCAGAATCAGCAATTATACTGAATGGCATAGGAATGCTTGAAAACGCCGTTATTGGCTATTTTGATGGAGAAAAATATTTGAAGGAGAATATAAAAGAGCCAGCAGAACTTGTATCTCTGCAAGGAAATATTGGAAAAAATGGCAATGAATATATCATTCATGTTCATGCGGGATTGGCATGCAGTGATCATGTGCTAAAAGGTGGGCATTTATTTGAAGGAAAAGTAAAAGTTGTGAATGAGATTGTGTTATATATTCTGAATGAGATAAAAATAGAAAGAGTAAGAAAAGATAACTTAATGGAGATGAAACTAGAAAAATAGCTTTTTGCTATCAAATTTGAAAAATTTAGAAAAATTTATATACCACCTGCTGATAATAAATTGATAGCAAACTGCTATCATGATGAGGGGAACGAGGGATCGCCTCCTCGAAAGAGAGCTTTCTACCCCAACTCGTTCCCCTCACTCATTATTTTATTGATATTTTATGGGCCACTACTATATATGTATCTCGATTTTTTTCAAATAGCAAAAAATAAATTTGTTGAAAATGAAATGACCCCGAGAGTAAATAATTTATATCTGCCATCAATAAATGCACATGTTCAACCCAAAAATGGAAAAGTTGCCAAGAAGAAAACTTGAAGAATTGCAATTGAAAAGAATTAGGAAAATATTGAATCATGCATATGAGAATGTTCCCTTTTACAGGAAAAAATTCGATGAAGCAGGTGTAAGTCCCAACATAAAAAGTCTGGACGAGCTGGAAAAATTTCCATTCACCACAAAAGATGATTTGCGCCGCAACATGCCTTTTAATATGCTTGCCCTGCCAATGGAAGAGTATGTCGAGCTTCATGCATCCTCTGGCACAACTGGAGAACCTGTTACAGTATGTTACACAAGAAATGATCTGGAAGTATGGGCAGAAGTAATGGCTCGCTGCCTTGCGATGGCTGGACTGACAAAAAAAGACATTTTCCAAATTCCAATACCTTATGGCACATTTACAGGAGCTTTTGGATTCCATTATGGTGGGCAGAAAATAGGGGCTTTGATAGTTCCTACTGGCAAAGGGGAATCAGAAAGGCAGATAAGATTAATGAAATACTACGGTACAACTTTCATAGCAGGAATTGCATCCTATGCATTGCATCTTGCCAATGTTGCCAAAAAAATGGGTATCGAACCTTCAGAGTTAAATGTAAGAAATGGAATATTTGGAGCAGAGATGTTTACAGGGGCAACAAAGAAAAGAATAATGGAAGAATGGAATATGGATGTTCATGATATTTATGGCTTAACCGAAATGTGCGGGCCTGGAGTATCCACTGATTGCGATGAGCATGATGGCCTGCATTTATGGGAAGACCATTTCTATGCAGAGATTATAGACCCTAAAACAGGGGAGAAGCTTGAAAAGGAGGAGGAAGGAGAATTAGTTTTGACTACTTTAACAAAAGAAGGCATGCCTATAATAAGATATAGAACCAGAGATATAACATTCATTTATGATGGATTGTGCAATTGTGGGAGAACACACATAAAACATGCTCCGATAAAGGGCAGAAGCGATGACATGCTCATAGTAAAGGGAACAAATATATTTCCAAGTCAGATAGAAGAGGCCATATTGAAAAATGACAAAGTTGGCAATAACTGGCTGATGATTGTGGAGAAAAAAGGAGATATGGATACTATCTTGGTTAAAGTGGAAGGAAGGAAAAGATATAGCGAGGAAGAAAGAAAAAGAATTGAGGAGGAATTGAGAAAGGAAATTAAAATAATCACAACACTCGGTGTAAATGTAGAAGTTGTTGAGCCAGATAGTTTGCCAAAGCATGAAGGAAAAGCAAAGCGTGTTATAGACAAGAGGAAACTAAATCAATGAAATCAGCCAGCTTCATTCCATTCTCCCATCTCATTATGTAGTTTCCATCTCTTGTTTTTTCCAGTTTTGGCAGTTTCTTGTATATCTTTTTGCTTTTTCCCTCTATTCCATCAATTTCCATTGTAAACAATCTCCATGCATCTCCTCGCTTTCCTTTAATTCTGAAAGCGAATAGGGGCAAAACTTTTGCAGCAATGCATTTTTCCTGCATTTCCTTGGCCTTGCGCTGCATTCTTCCGCCTTCGTGGCTGAACAATATTTCTTTTTCTTTTCTCACCTTTATTTCTATGATGAAAGACATTTCCCCTCTTATTGCGACTATGTCAGCTATGCCAAGAGAGCCAGCTGCTCTTACAGTTATAAAAGGTTTTTCCAAAATTTTGAAATATTTTTTTCTTTCCTCCTCGCTATAACTCTTTGTAATTTTTTCTATTACTTCCCTGTTGCCAGCCAGTATTTCTCTTAACTCACGCTCATAAGTACTCATTAATCAGTAGCCTCCTATCTTTAAAGTTGGATCGCCAAGCAATACGAATGCCTGTATGGTGTGCAAATGCCATCTTTCATATGGTATTTTGAAATGTTCCACATATCTGCTTACAGCATATCCCCAGCACTCGCCTAAATATTCTTTTCCTTCCA
Source organism: archaeon (assembly GCA_024275755.1). Classification (GTDB taxonomy): domain Archaea; phylum Thermoplasmatota; class E2; order UBA202; family JdFR-43; genus JdFR-43. The sequence continues at coordinate 11,690 of JAJRYN010000021.1, forward strand.
CACCATATGCTTTAAATAAACCAAGCTGCATATATCCATAACCAGATTCTACACAATCAGGCTCGTTTATGCCATCTCCATCCAAATCTCCTTCTTCACCTGGGGTGGCAACGGGAAATGCAGTGTAGCCCAGGGAAGCTATGCCCCCACCATTATATTTGCGGGCAAACCACCAGCTCAATCCTTCTGGAGATGGTATGCCACCAGTCCATGGATGGATTGTTAGGCTGACATTAAACATTGCTGTATGACAACCTCCTATCACTGTTATTGGATATTCCTCATTGAAGAACGTTGGCAAATCCCATACTCCAATTCCTTTTTCCCATTTGTCAAACCCATCTGGTTTGTGAGTACTCCAGTAAATCGGACTTCCGTGTCCATGTAAATGCATAAACATTGCCCCGTTGCCCAGTGCATTTTTTATGGCAGCAGCGGTAACATCCATCTCACTTGCATATACCTTGGCTGCTTCGAAACCCTGCAAATATTCCAGCGTTTTGTCACATACAATCTCTCCTTCTATTCCTTCCATCTCAAAATTATCTCCGCCTGCAAGAACAATTTTCTTACTCGTCCTGCTATTTTCATAACTTATTGTTTTCTCAATCATTATTTTTACTTCTGCCTTATTTCTGCATGCCCATCTTCCTATGTAAACATCTGGATATAAATCCACATCATCTAACATTTCACCGTAACTCCTCCACTCTGAAAATATATCATTGCCATCAGTATCCCATGAGGAAAAGGAATAATTGGCATCGTATATATCTGCATAATACAAATCGCTGATGTATTTGCCTTCATCTGCCCAGTAAACATGGACATATCTTACAGGTATATACCACTCTTCTTTTATGCCCGGTTTTCTTCCTCCAACAAGCAGAACATATTTTATGCCCCACTCCTCAATCGCATCTTTAATGAAGTATTTTATCTTCTCTGCATCATCTCTTCCTTGGACTGCAAAATATTCTCCATTCAATAGACATTCAAGGCATACAAGTTTTGTCTTTATTCCATGGCTTTCTTTATGCTGCACACATGTTTCCAGCATTCCTTCCCATTCCTTTGGGCAAATAATGAGCAAATCGTATGTTTGCTTGTTGAACAATGGTTTTTCTGGCTTTGTATAATCAACTTTCAACTCAAATTTATCCGCAAATAAAACATCTCCAGCAACATATCTTACAGGGTATAGATGCACAACTAGTATAACAACATGCTCGCCATTCTTTATTCCACCCATTGCCTCATATGAATACCATTTTTCAGGATAAACAATATTTTCACCATAACCGCCCTCTTTTACTTCATATCCTGGAGGGGCAGGAATGTACGATGCTGGAAGTTTCACATTTCCCAAATTTTTAATTTCAATTGGTTCTGCTTCAACGCTGAATTTACTTCCTGCTGGCAAAATATATGTTTTTGTATAGACTGGCACAACTGGCTTATTTTCTGCTATAAGATTTGCGCAATTCTCCACGTATACCATATCTTTCTTAACAATAACCTGAGAGAACTCAATTTGTTCTATATTCTGCTGTATATCTGCTGCATCTTTAACGACAATTTCATTCAGTGTCCCTATTCCATTTAATGCCAAAAACAAAATTGCAATAACTACTGCTAGAGATTTCATGAGAGTATATTGTAAAGATGTTTTTAAATTTTCACTTCCTTATTGAGCTATCAATTAAATTTAATGTCGCGATTATCTTCCGTATTTCGCCATTGCCTCTCCATACTGAATTATGTGTCCTTCCATTGTTTTCTCCAAAATTTTTCTGTCTGCACCTGCTTCTAAATCTAGCAATGTATCCAAGGCATATACTCTGAAATAATAGCGATGTGGTTTGCCTGGAGGTGGGCATGGTCCTCCGTAACCAATTTCTCCAAAATCATTTATTCCTTGTACTGCTTTTATTGGCATACTTACTTCCTTTTCTTTTGGGATATTTTCTGGTATAACTTTTATTGGTTCAATATTCCATATAAGCCAGTGATTGAATGTACGAAATGGAGCATCTGGATCATCCATAATGATTGCCAATGATTTTACTTCCTCTTTTAGCCCTTCAATCATTATTTTTGGGGAGATATCATCTCCATCGCATGTATGTTTTACAGGAAATTCATCAAATTCAAGTTTTATTGTCAAATCTTTCTTGGCCCCCTCCTTTTTGGGCCATCCTGGCAAAATAGACGCAATAATTATTCCTATAATCGCCACTCTCTCCATGTTATTCAATAGCAAGGCAATATTAATCATTTACGATGCAATCCAAAATATTTATATATGAATATATATTCACATATTCATATGAAAGATGTATGCGAGATAGAGTATGTAAATAAGGAGGCAGTTGAAGAAGTAAAATCAAAAATGCTGGATGATGCAACTCTTCTTAAAGTGGCAGAAATTTTCAAAATTTTAGGAGATTTCACAAGAGTGAAAATATTATGTGCACTGGCTAAAAGAGAGCTTTGTGTCTGTGATTTATCAGCTTTGATTAACATATCTCATTCTGCAGTTTCCCATCAGTTAAGGATATTGAGGGCCTATAACCTTGTTAAATTCAGAAAGGAGGGAAAAATTGTTTACTATTCCTTGGCTGATGAGCATGTTATAAAGTTGATTGAAATGGGGGTTGAGCATGCAAAAGAACAATCATAATCATGAAATAGGATGCACTGCTTGCAAGGTTGATGGAAATTATACAATTCTAGATAGCAATAAAATTTTGATTATCATAGTATCTGGCATTATACTTACAATTGGTTTATATCTTGAATTTCTAACCAAATATCATATCTTTGCCCAGCTTTTATTCCTGTTTGTTGCAATATTATCTGGCTACACAATTGTGAAAAGAGGATTTCAATCATTGCTTAAAAAACAATTCAACATAAATTTTTTAATAAGCATCGCCGCGGCAGGAGCTTTCTTGATTGGTCATGGAGAGGAAGGAGCGGCGGTAATATTTTTATTTTTTATTGCAGAATTTTTGGAGGATTATGCAGAAGAGAGAGCAAAAAAATCCATAGCATCTCTTTTAAGTTTGGCTCCAGAGACTGCGATTGTTAGGAGAAATGGAAAGGAAATGGAAGTACATGTGCATGAAGTAGATGTTGATGAGATAATTGTTGTTAAGCCCGGAGATAAGATATCCTTAGATGGAGTGGTCATCAAAGGAATTTCTTCTGTAAATCAGGCTCCTATAACAGGAGAAAGCATTCCCGTAACAAAAAGAAGAGGCGATGAAGTTTTTGCAGGAACAATAAATGAAGAA
>JAJRYN010000022.1 GCA_024275755.1 archaeon
ACAAAATAGTAAAGGTTTTTTATGTTGCCTAATTTATATCTTGCATCGTATCTCTTCCAGTATTTCATTCCCATCCCCTGTGCCTCCCACGGGGGATGGGAATATAAATTTCACGAAATTTTTCGACAAGCTCCATTCCGCAGAATTAATAAAGGAGTATTGATTAAAAAAATTGGAATGAAAAAAACGATTTCATATGCTCTATATGTCTATGATTTGGAAGAAGATAATGCAAAAAAATGTACTGCAAAAAAACTTGCGAAATTCGGGATGGTGAAGATTGTTAAAAATGCAAAAATGCTGCCAAAAAAAGCGATTTTGTTAAGTCCCATCTCAGAAAAAGCCATATCTATAGAGGATTCTGATACAAAAAACATCGTCGCTATAGATTGCTCATGGAAAAAGGCGGATGATTTTTTTCACAGATTTAAGCATAGGATGAAGGAAAGAGCTTTGCCTTATTTGGTGGCTGCAAATCCAACAAATTATGGAAAACCTTTCAAGTTGAGTACAGTGGAAGCGATGGCTGCAGCCCTTTATATATTAGGTGAGGAGAGTCATGCCAGAGAGTTGTTGAATAAATTCAAGTGGGGAGAGCATTTCCTGGAATTGAATAAAATGCCTCTGGAAGATTACAAAAATGCAAAAAATAGCAAGGAAATCATAGAAGCAATGAAAGCTTACATATGAAAACATTTTTTATATCCTCTGCTTTTATACCCATGGAAGTTTCTTTCCCTTATGGCAGAAAAAATATAGTAATAGATATCCCTGAAAAAAATTTGTTAAAACTTGCAGAAGCAAAGGAAAAGAAAGTGGAAAATGAAGAAGAAATTGTAAAAAAAGCCATAGAGAATCCAGTAAATGCAAAAAAACTTGAAAAGCTAAAAGGCAAGATTGCAATAGTTGTTGATGATAAAACAAGACCCTGCCCAACAAAAAAATTGCTACCATATATCCTTGAAAAATTAAAGGGAGAAATAAAGATAATTTTTGCAACCGGCACCCATGTTCCAGTTAACGAAAAGGAAGCAGAAGATTTGCTGGGCAAGGAAATAGCAAATGAATATGAATGGATAAGCCACAGCCAGGAAGCAAAATTTGTTGATTATGGAGTAACAAACTTTGGCACCCCCTTATTTTTCAATGCTGAATTTGCAAATGCTGATGCAAAAATTTTGATTGGAGATGTAGAATACCATTATTTTGCTGGATATGGAGGGGGTCGCAAGAGCGTGCTGCCTGGTGTGGCTGCTGAAGCTACCATAGAAACAAATCATAAGAGAATGTTTCATGAAAAATCAAGATTTGGTGTACTCGATGGGAATCCAGTGCACGAAGATATGGAGGAGGCTGCAGATATAGCAGGCGTGGATTTCTGTTTGAATGTTGTTATGAATAGCAGGCATGAAATTGTTGGGGCTTTCGCTGGAAATCATAAACATGTTCTCCGTCAAGGAGCAAAGCTGGTTGATGAGATGTATAGGGTGAAAATAGAACAAAAGGCAGATGCTGCCATAATTGCCGCAGATGGTCATCCTCATGATATAAATCTATATCAGGCAATGAAAGCAATACAGACTGTAATAGATGTTGTTAAAGAAGGCGGCACAATAGTTTTAATTGCTGAATGCAAGGAAGGACATGGAAGCGAGAAATTCTACAATGAAATGGAGAAGTATAAAAGCAGCGAGGAAATAAAAAAAGATTTGCTCAAAAAGTTTGTAATGGGAAAGCACAAGGTATATTACATGCTGAAAGCTGCTGAAAAAGTTAAGCTTTATACCATAACAGATATGGATGAGGAAATTGCATCTCATTTCAAAATGGAGAAAATTGGCGAGGAAGAAATTCTGAATAAAATTTATGAGAGACATGGCAAAGAAGCAAAAATTATAGCATCTCCTCATGCTACAACAACATTAGTGGCATTGAAGTAATACTACTTTTTCTCCTTTTGTTTTAATGAAATGTCTCCTCTCGATTCATAGATGATGCCTTTTTCAACTGTATTTTTAACTACCTCCTCAATTCTACCTATCGCCTCCTTAATCTTATTCAGGGCATGACTAGCCTTATCAGAAGCACATTCACATGAAAGCACCTCAATATAGCCTTTAGCAATGGCTATTGGATTGAGAAAATAATGAGCGGCTTCCTCAAGAAATTTCTCCCTTTCTTTCAACGCTTCCCTTTCCTTTTTTTCTGCTTCTTTTCTTTCATCACTAATAATGCCGGTTAATATGGAAACTATGAAAAAGATAAATAACTGCGATAAATGCGAAATGAACCTTTCTTTCCCCACATCAGCATAAAAATCGCTCATGAGTAAAAAGAAACCCAAGAAAAAGGCATTTATCGAACCTTTTTTACCCCACCAGAAACTGGAGAGAATCGCTGGAATATAAATAAAATGGGTGTAAAATATTTCCTTTTTTATAACTAGAGTATAATAGGAAATTAGCCAGACACTGAAAGAAGAAAGGAAAATAACAATTAAAATTTTCACAATATCATCTATTGAATATCGAGAGGAATTAAATGATAAATGAGGCATGCCCATATTATATTTAAATTTTTTTCCTATTTCAGTACTTCGGAATGTGAGCTACAATAAATGATTTTGCTTGTGAATTTAAGCATCAAGCAAAATTTATCACAAATGTTCTCCTTCGTATAGAAGGAAATAAATGTTGAAAAACGAGCCAAAATTTCCTGAAAAATTCAACA
>JAJRYN010000023.1 GCA_024275755.1 archaeon
CTCTATTTCATCCACTACTTCCTTTACTGGTCTCTTCCTATGGATATTATCTCCAAACCCAGTAAGCTGGCAGAACTCGCATCGATACGGGCAGCCTCTACTTGCTTGAATTGCTCCTATAAAACCGTTATATCTTTTTCTTGCAGAAGGAATTTTTTCTGGCTCTACTTTCCTGCTTCTATAAAACGATTTTAGCTTCCCTTTCTCCAAATCGTCCAAAAGCCTAGGCCAGCTTATCTCAGCTTCCCCTATGACAACTGCATCAGCATGTTGTTTTGCTTCCATTGGCAAAGCTGTTGGATGATAACCTCCTAAAACAACCTTTACACCTCTCTGCCTAAATTCATCCGCGATTTCATAAGCTCTATAGGCATCTTTTGTGAATGCTGAAATAGCAACCAAATCACAATCCTCATCGAAATCAACCTTTTCATACCATTCATTCACTATCTTTATTTCATGTTTCTTTGGGGTGCATGCTGCAAGCTGAGGAAGAGCTAGCGAGGGAATAAAGAATTTTGGCAGTATTTTGCCATATTTTCCAGCATCCCTATCAGCCTGGATCAACAATATTTTCATACTATCACTTTTTGAACGTTCAAATTATGAACGTTAATAAATTGATTGTAAATTTATAAATTTTTCTAAAAGCATTTAATCAGAAGGAAAATATTGAAACATGCAAAGAATGGCTTTATTGCTCCTACTGTTTTTTATCCTGAGTAATTTTTCATTAGCAAATAGTCATATTGTAATAAAGGTGGCAATCCTTGATTCAGCCATTCCTGGAATGGCGTCTCCAGAGGAAATGATGAAAATATTGGATGAATATGTATGGGAAGGTAATAATAAAACATATGAATTCCGGGCAGAATGGATCACAGATTTTGAAATATCAGCTGGAAAATTGAATGAATTTGATGTTTTGATTATTCCCGGAATTGCAAAGGGATACAGGCATTTTTTGGATGAAAGCTTCCTCTCAAAATGGAAAAATGAAATAAGAAAGTTTGTTTACAATGGCGGAGGTTACTTTGGCACATGCGGTGGCGCTAATATGGCAGCGATGAGCTTGCTCTCGCCAGAAGAAAGGGGATGGAAACAATGGACAGCATGGGAATGGTTTATGAATAAGGCGGCGCTGGAGATAGCTCCTGTAAAAGCATATCAGGATATGGCCGATCCTATTGCATGCAGTATCATATGGAAAAATCCTTTCCGCCTTGGTCAGTCTGCCTACATATGGTATAACTTCTCAGCAGACGGAGCAGGAGTGTGCCAGAATTGCAGGGTGAATAAACAGCATCCAGTATTCAATGAATATGAAAAGGAAGAAAGGCTAATAAGATGGACCGGTGGCCCTGCTTTAATTCCTGTGGGCAATGTCAGCATTCTGGCTTGGTACCCCGATGAAAATGTTTCTGGCGTGAAAGGCAATGATAGTACGAGTATACATGCGTGGAGGTTTAAATTTGATTTGGCGAACATGGACTTCTGGGATATGGAAGAAGATCTTATAGAAACGCACCTTGCTTCAAAGCCTGCTGCAATAGCATGCAGCTACGGCAAAGGAAGGGTAATAATATTTGGAAATCATCCTGAATATTCTGTATGGAAGGGTGGGAGAATTTATGAAATAGAAGGCAGAAATTTTAGATTTCTCGGTCTTTTTCACTGGAGAGACAGGCAAATGTTGCCTCCATCATATAACTGGTGGATTGTGAGAAGGAGTGTGGCATGGGTTGCTGGCATAGATGAATTGCCACCAATAGAATGAATATCCAAATGAATGTGACAAGAGAATAGAAAGCATATTTTTTCATTCATTGAAGAAAAAAATGGAATTGATTCAGGAAATAAATAAATTTATTAAATGAAATTTGTTGCTTAAATAATGGAAGCAGACAAAAAGCAGGATGTTGTATACAAAATTTTTAGACTGCTTAGAGAAAATGCAATAAAAATCTTAATGGCTATAAGAGAAAATGAGAAGATAAGATGGAAGGATCTGCAGGATATAACAGCATTGCCTACTGCAACTTTTAATAGGGCGCTGGCAGCCCTGCAGGAAATACATTTTATAAAAAAAGAGGGGAACTTTTACATGCTGACATGGACTGGAAAACTGGTGGCAGATGGATTGCTTCTGCTTGGATGGCGCATGACGGAGGAAATGGAAGAAATAGAGGATATTGTCGCCGAAAAATTGCTGGCTAAGGATATAGTCATGGCAATAATTTTTTTGTTGTTTGTTAGTCTGAAGAAGAGGGGCAAACTCAATATCAGCGAATTTGAGAAAGAATTACAGAAGGAAATGAGTATTGTGAAGGAAATTTTCCGGGACTATGAAAAGGAAGGCTACATAGAAATAAAGGATGGATGGATTTTTGCCAAGGACAAAATAAACGAAGTGGATCTGAGCAAGATATTTTCATGAAAGGAAGCTACTTACTGATAACGGAAATAAGAGA
>JAJRYN010000024.1 GCA_024275755.1 archaeon
GTTGCAACAGCGTTTCCAATGCCTGCCATAAGATGAAATTTTATTTCTACCCTTTTTGGCAATCTCAATCTTCTGAAGGAAGGATCTATTCTTGTTCCCAGGCTTTTTTCTCCAACAGGGATGGAAAGAATGAGACACAGTAAAAACGTTATTAGAATACCTGCAATGAAAATTGCCAGACATAAACTCCATGGATTTAATTCATATTTTACAGAGATATATGTATCGATTACAGTAACCCCTGCCCCTATTAGGGAAGAAAGGATTGCAAGAACATAAAACAGATATTTTTTTCTTATCCTCATGCTTCAATCTCTTTTTCTATAACCTGTGTATTCGTTCTCTTAACTCCCTTTATTGCATGAATTTTATCTGTCAATTCCATCAAATCCTCAGGAGTATCTACTTTTGCTTTGACAATTATATCATAATCTCCAGCAACAACGGCTATACTTTCAATATTTTCCAGTTTCCTCATTTCTTCAAGCACGGCTTTCAAATTTCCCACATAAGTTATTATCAAAATATAAGCTTTAATCATTAAAAGAGAATTTCATAGGAAATTATAAATTTTTGGAATTATTTCACCATTGCATGCTACTCATAATACTAGTTCTTGCAATATTCGCCGGTTTATATATGGCTTGGAGCATAGGTGCAAACGATGTCGCCAATTCCATGTCGACTGCTGTGGGGGCGAAAGCAATAACATTGAGGCAGGCCCTAGTAATAGCAGCTGTCCTTAATTTTTTAGGAGCAGTTCTTGTAGGAAAGCACGTTACAGATACAATAAAGGGAAAAATTGTCGATCTCTCCCTAATGAGTCAGCATGATGCCATGCTCGGATTTTTAGCAGCATTGTTATCTGCTTCAATATTTGTTACACTTTCCACATGGAAAGAGTTGCCAGTTTCAACAACACACGCCATTGTGGGGGGAGTGGCAGGCTTCGGGCTGGCGGAAGGAGGCGTCCAAGCAGTTAAATGGGCGACACTTGGAAAAGTGGCTGCATCGTGGATTATATCTCCCCTGGCTGGAGGGGCGATAGCTTTTTTAATGTTCATGATAATAAGGAGATATATTTTTGATGCGAAAGATCCTGTTGCAATTGCAAAAAAACTTAGCCCATTATTTATTGCTCTTACTTTCTTTATTATTTTAATGTCCATATTCACAAAAACGAGAGCTGGAGAACTTCTGGGATATGATATGAAAGAATATATTTTGCTTTCAGTAATCATCTCCGTCATACTTGGAGGAATAGGTTATTTATTTATAAGAAAGAGAAAGAAAAAAGGCAGAGTATATGACGTGGTTGAAGGATTGTTCAGGAGATTACAAATAATGACTTCATGTTATGTTGCTTTTTCTCACGGAGCAAATGATGTTGCCAACGCAGTTGGACCTGTAGCTGTTATAATTGCCTTTGCGTGGAAAGAAGTAGATACAGTTTACTTGCTGGCTTTTGGAGGAATTGGCTTGGCCATTGGAATAACAACATGGGGATATAAGGTAATAAGGACGGTGGGAAGTAGAATAACTATTCTGACAAATACTCGTGGTTTTTCTGTTGACTTTGCTGCTGCCACTGTGGTTTTGGTTGCTTCAAAGCTTGGTTTGCCAATATCAACAAGCCATACCGTTGTTGGCTCAGTTATTGGTGTTGGGCTGGCCAGAGGACTGGATGCAGTTGATTTGGAAGTGGTGAAAAATATAGTTTATTCGTGGCTTCTAACCCTACCAGCCACTGCAATAACATCGATATTAATTTATATGGGATTGAGAATATTATTCTAATGCCGAGAGTAGCAGTTGGAAAGGTATACAGAAAAAAGTCGCCATTTGAGGGATTGCTGCAGCATATGAGCAAAGTCAAGGAGTGTATAGAATTATTAAAGGAAGGATTTTTTAGATATGTGGAAGGAGATTTTAAAGAATTTCATGAAGTTGCAAGAAAAGTTTCAGACCTAGAACATGAAGCAGATTTGATAAAGGGAAATATTCGCGCTCATTTACCTCGCTCCATATTAATGCCTGTTGATAAAAGATATTTCCTGTGGCTTTTGAGAGAACAGGATGCTATTTTAGATCATGCAGAAAATCTGGCACAGCTTCTGGACCTGCGACATACAGAAATCCCAGATGAGTTAAAGGAGGATTTTAAAAAGCATATGGAAAAGGTGGCAGAGACAATTAAAGAAATGGAGAAAGCAGTTGGAAATTTAAAGGACTTAACAGAAACAGGTTTTGGAAGCAGAGAAAGAGAGGAAACAAAGGGATACATACATCAGGTTCATAAGAGGGAATGGGAAGCAGATCAATTGAGATACAATATAACAAAGAAAATTTATGAAATAGAGGATAAGCTTTCACCCATGGATGAATATCATTTACTGAAAATAGTTGACTGGGTTGATGACATGGCTGATCACGCAGAAAACGTTGCTGATTGGCTGAGAGCGATGATTGCAAAATGAAGGAACTAGAAGAATTTGCTGCCACATTTAAAAGAGACTTACTTAAAAAAGTAAAAAAGCCAAGAATATGGAAGGAGAAAGATATTTTAGATGGCAAGATAGTGAATGCTTTTGTTTTGATTTTACGTACAAAAGGTTGCAGATGGGCTAATAAGGCAGGTTGTTTGATGTGTGGCTATTTCAAGGAAACATATGATGCTGGCAAGGATGAAATTTTAAGGCAGATAAATGAGGCATATAAACAGTATGAAGGAGAGGAAATTGTAAAAATATTCACATCTGGCAGTTTCCTAGATGAAGAGGAAATTCCTCTTGAATTGCAGAGGTACATAATTAAAAAGTTTTCTAAAGCCAAAAAAATTATAATAGAAAGCAGACCAGAATTCATTGAAAATCTAAAAGAGCTGGATGGTGAAGCAAGAATTGAAGTTGCAATGGGTCTCGAATCTGCAAATGATTTGGTTTTGGAATATGCAATAAATAAAGGATTCTCTTTTAAGGAATGGAGGAAGGCTGCAAAAAAGGTAAAGAAATATGGGAAAGAGCTCAAAGTTTATATTCTGATTAAACCACCCTTTTTAACTGAGAAAGATGCAATAAGGGATGCAGTGAAAAGCGTAGAAAAAGTAAAGGACATAGCCGATACAATTTCATTCAATCCGGTGGCAATACATAGTAAAACTGTCTTGGAAAGAATGTGGAGGCATGGGTTATATCATCCCCCATGGTTATGGAGTGTGGTGGAGGTGCTGGAAAAGGCAAGAAAAATTTACGATGGCATAATAAAATGTGATGTTGTTGCTGGAGGAAAAATGAGAGGGAGTCATAATTGTGGGGAGTGTGATAAAAAAGTTCTGAGTGCAATTAGAAATTTCTCACTAACACAGAGGGCAGAGGAATTTAAAAACTTGGATTGTAAATGCAGGGAAGAGTGGAGAGACTTGCTAGAGGTGGAGGAATTTATTAAGGGTTAAAATCTTCTGAGCTTTCTTCTATCTATTTTTACACCTGTTGGTGTAACTATGAAATGGTGTCTGTCTAAGCCAGCTATATCTCCATTTATATCCTTCACTATTCTCTTCAGCTCATTTGTTACTCTCTCCAGTTCTATATCATCAACGGAAATTGGAGAAACATCCAGTATGAGCATATTGCCTTCATAGATATACTTCGCAAATTCTTTTAAATCATCAAATTTCTGCAATTCTGCCACCTTAACATACATATTTGCTTCCGGCAGCTCCTCCGCCCCCGTGTCCTCCAAATCAATATACTCCTCCTTTTTCTTTCCAAATATCATCTTAATCATTTTAGAAATGCATTGCATTTATAAAAACTTTTCAAAATTTGTAAAAAGATAGGAAAATATAAAGAGCCATCACAAACCAGGTTATGCTGCCTACATAGAGCCACATGCTGTATATTTTCGCCATTGCTCCTCCTATCATGATCAGCCAGGGCAACACAAATGCTATAATTGTATACAGTATACTTTTCAGCTTCATTGAAGGTGTAATGTAAATTCGAAATAAAAAGGTTAGGATTTTTCCGAATTTTTAAAAAATTATAGAGCTTGTCGAAAAAACCAGAATAAATAAAGAAATTGCCATGTAAGTGTTTATGTTATGCACTATTGCCATGGCAATTATGTGCTTCATTCTCATAGATTTTTTCTTATATCTCGTGAATAATAATCTTCTTGTTTCCAA
>JAJRYN010000025.1 GCA_024275755.1 archaeon
CATATACATATTGCAAATCATTTTTCCTTGCATATTCTATAAGCCTCAGCTTGATGCTTTCTCTTTCCTCTTCCAGCTCACCTATTTTTCTGCAAATTTCCCAATATCTATTCACAAGATTGAAACCTTCCTCCTCGCTAATTTCTTCTGCCTCTATTTCTTCAAGTTTGTATTCATGTTTGAAAAGAGGACATATTGGCCTGTAGCTGCAGTAGGGGCAGAGTGAGCTTTCGCGGGGAGGAAAATCACCATTTTTTCTTGCCTTCTCTATAACTTCTATCCTCTTTATTATTTCTTCTCTTGCATCCTCATAGCTAGGTTTCTTTATCCTTATTTCCTTATTGAAAGCGAGAAAATGCCATACCAGCTCAATATCCTTTATACCATATAGATAGTCTAAAGCAAGAGCGTATAGGGCAAGCTGGCAATCCTTTTCAACATCCTTCTTTGTTGGGAAATATAAAGAAGTTTTATAGTCATGCACTTCATATACTCCATCGACTTCCACTATTCTATCTATTATTCCTGCTATCCAGTATTTTTCATTCAAAGGAAAGAAAACCCTCTTTTCCAGAGCAATTATTTTTCCCTCATCGAATGGTTTATATGTATTGTAATAATCAATAAGATATCTCTCCCCCATTTTCCTGTAATTTTCAATGTCATATTCCTTTGTAACAAAAATGCTGCTACACATTTCTTTTTTCCATCTTTCATTGTAAAATTTGAGCAATTCTTTCAGAGAACAAACTTTTTCGTATAGTTTATCTCTATAGAGTTTTTCCAGTGCTTCATGAATGCGTGTTCCCAGAAATGCTTCAATACTCTTTCTTAAGGGCTGTATTTTATCAATGTAAGCAAGTTTGAATTTAAATGGGCAATTTTCGAAAGATGAGATGGCTGAATATGAATAAATCATGATGATAAATTGGTTGCAGCATTAAAATTTAATGCACTCAAAAAGCTAATAAAAATCATCATCTATTTTTTCATTCATTGTTTTCCTTGCTATTTCTTCCTTTTTCATTCCTTCTATATAGTCATCATACCAGTGAATTTTTACAGGTATAGCAAAAGGCGCACCAGGATATGTTATCAAGCCTTCGCCTATTTCAAGTGTCTGTATCTCCTTTTCAAGCTTTGAGATATCCTGCTTTGCTGAAGATTTCAGAATATTTCTGTCTCCTTCATCAGCTAAGCCAAGTATAAAGAATGTGTTGAACTGGCTAAGTAGTTCTTCTTTTATCAATTTTGGCTGCTGAGTTATTGCGCACAGTCCAACCTTAAATTTCCTTCCTTCTCTGGCAATCTGGGTAAAAATACCATCTTTTAGAACACGGTGTGCCTCCTCAATTGTAATAAGGATTGGAGGAATGCTGCTAAATTTTTCCCTATTCCTGAATAAATTTTTGTTGTGGTTTAAAATTTTCCTAGCCATTACAACGCTTACGAGCAATTCCTCATATTCATATAAGCCTGAGGTATCAATCAAAACTACTTTGCCGGAGAGCAGATCGTTTATTATCTGCCTCGTTGTGCTGACTCTCTCATCCTTATGAATAATTTCTGAATTCATTATTCTCTCTGCCCTCCTTTTCAAAACACCAAATGTTATATCCTGTATTCTTCTATCAAAAATTTCAGCAAGCTCATCGACTTCTTTCTCATACAATTCCACAAGCCAGCTCCTGCCAAATTTTGATTGCAAAGCGTGCAATGCTTCCTTTTGAGCTTCACTGAATGTAAAAATATCTTCTAAATCAGCAACACTTATCTCGTAAGCAGAAATTTTGAGGCCATTTATTCCAAAAGAGGGATGGGGAGAATAAACAATAAGCCTCTCCTCCGCCATTGGATGATGTTTCAAGCCTTTTCCGCCATTTCCCTCGTAATATTCTCCATGAGGATCAATAATGAGAATACCATATTTTCCTATTTTCATTGCAGATGCGGCAAAAACACGCATTAAATTGCTTTTTCCCATACCTGTGGTTGCAAATATGCCAACATGATATGGAAGCAAATCACCCCTCACACCAACCTTAACATCTATCGCTCTCTCTCCACTCCTCAATTTCCCTATTTCTATTTCTCCCATATATTTCTCTAAAAATTTATAATCTTCCTTACTTGCCCTTCTTACAGCACAGAAATGGGATGGCAATGTTTTGGGCTTGTAAAATTTCCCATTTTTTACATATCCAAGAGGCTTACAAACGCATATTTTGAAAAGCCTTCTCTCCTTCTCTCTCAGATCATATTTTTCGTTTTTCTCATCTAACAGCAACATGTCGCCAGCTGTCTTTATCCCCCATTTTTCCGCTCCCTCCTGTCCATATTGAATGTCTACTACTCTTAAAAAAAACAATGCCTTCTTTTCCTCATCATCTGCTACCAGTATCTCTCCAATTTTTATATCCTCTTTGTAATTTTGCCTGAAAATTATTTCGCCTATACTCTTTCCTATTATTCTTCCTATCATTTTACCCCTCTAAATATTCATGATAATCATAAAATAAATCTTCCAGCTCTTCCATACTCATTCCTTCCCGTATTGCATTATGAAGTAAAGAATATTTCAAATATTCTGCATCTTCTCTGCCAATTTTAACGAGCTTATGGGCTTCTGCCAGTGCATAGGGGTAGCCAATGCAGCTAACATCGTTGCAGAATGCTGCTATCTCTGCAAAGACATTATCAACATCATTCCCAAAGTAATCTACTCTGAAAGCAAATCTTGAATATGGGTGGAATTTTACAGCGTAGATACCATCATCTATTTCATAATACCAGCATTTATCCGGCATGATTTTATCTCCAAATTTTTTTATCAAAAATAGCAGAGGAATATTTCCATCTTTCAATCCACTTTTTTTGCTTATGCCAACAATGCCATCTTTCTTTTCCTTAAGGCAGCCGTCCATCAGAATTAAGCTGCCGGACAATTTCTCTGCTATAGCAATTTCCTCCGCTTCTCTCCTTTCATCGTTAATAGCATCTGCATTTTCAGCAAATATAAAATCTATTTTTATTTCCCCTATACTCCTCTCCAGTATTTTCCTTTCATTTGCAAAAACATAGCCAGTGCGACGGGCATATACAGAAAAAGAATATGCATCAAAAAGCTTTACAGAGCTGCCATCTATTGCATATATCTCTCCTCTCTCTTTTCTAGAAAATTCTACAAAATCATCTTTTTCAAATTCAATCTTTTTCTGTGTAATTTTTCTAAGATAATCTACTGCCTCCTCAATGCCCATCAATTTGTAATAGTCAATGCTTTAAATTAGTTCTCCATTACGTATTCCACAATTACTTTGCCCTTATTGTCAACAAGGCGGCGCATTTTGCCCTTACCATATATCTTTAAACTTTCTCCAAAGTTGTCTATATGCACCCATCCCCTCATGATGATTAAAAGAACGCCTTTTTATAAAATTTTCCTTTTGTTTCAATTTTACTTTCTCTTCTTTTCTCCCCATAAAATTTTGTGAAGCTGGACGGAAAGGCGGGCATCTACACCATCTTCCAGAATCCATTCTGCAAGCTTTGCTGCAGCCAATTTTCTCCAGACAGGCTGCATTATGATATGGCAGCGCGGCCTATATTTTTCAATAATCTTTTTAGCGCAATTGTAATCCTCTCTGTCCCCAATAACAAATTTCAATTCATCTTGGCTGCGAAGCAAATTAATATTGTTCATTTCCATTTTATCATGCATTCCTGAAGAGGGCAGTTTGATGTCCATTTTTATAACAACATTCCTTTCCGCAAGTTTGCTTATATCAATGGAACCATTTGTTTCGACGCTTATTTCATATTTTTCTTTTAAAAGCAAATCAATTAAATCGTATACATTTTCCTGAAGTAATGGTTCCCCCCCTGTTATACATATGCGCCTGCATTTCCATTCTTTAATTTTTTCTAAGATGTCTTTTGCTGCCAGCTCCTCTCCTTCATAATATGCATATTTGGTATCACAATAACTGCATCTTAAATTACAACCTGTTAGGCGAATGAATATCGTTGGCAATCCAGTATCTACCCCTTCCCCCTGAATGGAACAAAAAATTTCATTTACTAAAATTTTAATATTCTTCATAAACATAAGTTACCATTCCATTCTCTCCATTTATTTTTCCTTCAAAAGGTATGAAAGGAGGGGATAGGACAATGAGACGGTAACCGAAAGAATAATCTTTTACCATCTTGCTGAGACCTCTTATAAGGCATGCCCCCCTCGGAGCATTTCCTATGGTGATCTCCTTTTCCTTGCTATTACCTTCCCATATATCAAATAAGGTATCTGGATAATAATTTTCGACAAATGAAATCTGGAAGGAGAAGTTTGTTTTTTCAAAATCTATTCTCTCTTCAAAAATCTTTTCGGCATCTGCAACACTAATCATTTTATCGTTTACATCTTCGATATCTTTTGGAATCTCTTTGTATGCCAGATATGGAGACAAATCTGTCGAAGGAATGGGGGTTCTTCCTGTATTCGATATATTTAGAACATAGTCCTCTCTCAAATTCTTTTTGCCAAAATGAAGAAGCCAGCCCGCCTCTTTCTTGCTTTGCCAATATTCTGCATATACCATATATGCTCCAGGATGCGACTTCAAAAACTGTTTTAGACCCGGATAACTCAATGCCTGCGCCATTGCTACCTTTATATCCAGCTTCAATTTACTCCCTTCTCCCTGTTCAGGCACTCCAAAATCCTTCCAGTTATAAAATTCAATATCTCTTTTTGAGGTGTAGTTGATGTCGCCGAGATGAAATTCGTTTCCTCCTCCCTTCTTAAATTTTTTCAGCACGTACGTGTATTCGTTATATCTTATGCCGTCATCGCTGGAGAATGATATTCTATACGGCAAGGGATAGCCGTTTCTTATCCATATGGAAAGGGAAATAGAAGCATTGGCTGAAATATTTATTCTCAATGCGTGCACTTTTTTGTCATATGTCGCTTCCCAGCTAAATTCCATCCTTTCATAATAAAAGCTTCCGTTCATATCTGGCTTAAAATCTTTCTGAAGGAAAAAGTCGATGAAATCATTTGTGGGCATGGAATTTATTTCTATATGTCTTTCTCTATTTATTGCATGATGAATTGTTACGCTTTTCAATATGCCACCAGCCATCTTTCCATCATAAAGCCTGTAAACATGCTTTTCCAGATCAATATCTAGGCCTTTCGTCTCTTTTTTGGTGTAGTTATATGGTGTCTCGCTTGACACCATATAAAAATCAACCACATTGAATTCATTGTCAAAGCCATCTTTTATAACCGCATCTTTTATTTTTATAGTTGCTTCTCCCCTGCTTGAATATATTAGAAATCCCCCTTCATCTTTCCTCACAATCATTTTCCCCCATAACTCATATGTTATTTCATCGCCTATTCTAAAAGAATCTGTTCTGAATACGGAAGGTATTTTTCCCTCCTCTTTTTTAATACATCCTCCAATTAATGCCAAGACAATTATACAAATGACTATTTTATTCATATTCAATTGGATCCCTCACTCCCGCTTCTTCAAACGCTTTAATTCTCAGCTTACATGATGGACATCTGCCACAAGCTTTTTCCCCTTCTCTGTAACAACTCCATGTTTTTTCAAATGGCACTCCTAGCTCATATCCCTTTTTAATTATCTCCACTTTTGACAAATATAGGAGGGGCGCTTTTATTTTTATCGGTTTCCCTTCCACACCTCTTTTTGTTGCAAGATTAGCCATTTTCTGAAATGCTTCGATGTATTCTGGCCTACAGTCAGGATAACCTGAATAATCGACGGCATTGACCCCTATGAAAATGTAATCTGCATCAATTACTTCGGCATATGCAAGAGCGAAGGAGAGAAAAATTGTATTTCTTGCTGGTACATATGTTACCGGGATGCCTTCTGCTTCTTCCGGCACTTCAATATTATCAGTCAATGCAGACCCTCCTATCTGCCGGAGATCAACATTGAGTATCTTATGTTCTGCTCCGAGCCATTTCGCTATTTCTTTTGCCGCTTCTAACTCCTTTTTATTTCTCTGCCCGTAATTGAAAGTTACTGTATATATCTTGTAACCCTCATGTTTTGCTATTGCAGCTGCCACAGCGCTATCCATTCCTCCTGAAATCAAGCAGACTGCTTTTTCTCCCATTTTGCCCACGCCCCCTGGCCAAATCCTTCATCTAATCCTATTTTTATTTTATCTATATTATCTGTATTTATTGACTCCACAAATTTTTGTAAAATATATGATGCCAGATTTTCAGCAGATGATGAATATATGGGTAGAAAAACGCAATCATCCTTTGGAAAAATGTATCTCTTATCTTCATATTTTATTTCTACTTCATTTCCTTTAATGATTTCAAATTTTCCGTTTTCTGGAATAATAACTTTATGATCAATTTCCTCAATTATATTCCGGATTGCATTCTTAACCAGTCTGAAATCAATTATTATACCTTCTTTTGCTTTTCCTTTCAAAATTGCATGCACAGCATAAGTATGCCCATGTAAGCGAGAACATTTTGAATAATCCACAAGGAAATGAGCCGAGGAAAATGTCAAGTTGCATCTCCAGCCATCTATCCTTATTTCCATATAGTTTTATGTTGCTCTCGTATAAAAATTTTTCAGATAAGGTTATAAAAGGCCAGCCATCTTTAAAATATGGTTTATGTCCTCGACACCTCTGCCATCCTCTCCGGCAAGTTTTTTGGCAGCAATATAGCTACGACGCCCAAAATTCTGGAAGAGATAAAACCCAAAGGACATTCTTGGCGATTGCTTGAATACATGAAAAGCATCGGTATGAAAGTCATTGAGCCACCAGGGGAAGCCATAAAAGAAGTTATTGAGGCAGCAAAAAGAACAGGAGATATAGCAAATTTAAGCGAGGCGGATATTGAGGCAATAGCACTAGCATATCATTTGAAAGCCATCCTGCTCACAGATGATTATTCAATGCAGAATGTAGCGGAAGAACTGCATATCGAATACAGAAGTATCGTGGAGGAAGGGATAAAAGAGAAGTTTTACTGGAAATTCAGATGCGAGGCATGTGGAAGATTTTTTGAAAAATACCAGAAAATTTGTCCGGTATGTGGCGGAAAAATAAGGAGAACAATAAAGAAAAATTAATTTTTTCAATAGATTGCTAGCAAATTGATAGTAAACTATTTATATGCTATCTCGTTATACAAATTGATAGCAAAATGAAAGCAATAGCCTTAATTTCGGTATTAACTGCATTTGCCTTACTGTTAGCTGGTAGTATCACGGGGTATGCGACATATTCTGAGAAATCTTCTACCGTAGAAAAATTACTTTCAGAACTTTTTAAATTCAGAGGGGTTAAAAACAGTCCACCCGAAATAAAACTCGTTTATCCCATTCCTAATTCAAAAGTTTCCTCCAATGTTACTCTAATATGGTATGCATTTGATAAAGATAAAGATGAGATGGTTTATTATGTTTATGTTGGCGAAAGTTCGGATAATATGCAACTTTTGAAAGAAACACGTAGAACATTTGTAAGTCTGCAACTTGAAAAAGGAAGAGAATATTTTTGGATGGTTAAAGCATTTGACGGAAAAAGTTATTCATCCAGTGAAATTTGGAGATTTTTCACAGAAACAAGTACAGAGGAAGCTGCAAGAAATGAACCTAGTAAAATATTATACAACTGGACATTTATGTTGTATCTCAATGGAGATAACGATTTATATACATATGCTCAAAAAGAACTGAACGAGGTAATGCAAGTCAATAATTCGAATGTAGCAGTCATTGTACTTTTTGATGGAGAAAAAGATAATGATACTTTTCTTTACATCTTTACAAACAATTCCATAAAAATTCCAGAGAATGAAAGGAATATGGGTGATGAGAATACTCTGGCGGAATTTATTTCGTATGTAAAAGAAAATTACCCAGCGAAACATTATATTCTGGAAATATGGGGTCATGGTAATGGATGGTTGGGCGTCAGCTTCGACAAAAATGATGCAGATATGTTAACAATTAAGGAGATTAAGGAAGCAATAGAAAAAGCCGGCATAAAGTTGGATATATTGCTGTTTTCAGCCTGTTACATGGGAAATGTGGAGGTTGCATATGGGTTAAAAGATGTTACAAAATATTTAGTGGCAAGCGAGAATGTCATGTTAGCTACTTCCATTTCTCACGAAAAAATACTCGGCGAAATCGCTAATTTAAGTGCAGAAGAGGTTAGCATAAAATTGGTTGAAGGATATGAATATACAAGATATTTATCATCATCTTTTGCTGCTTGGAACATGAGCAAACTTGATTATATGATTGATAAAATAAATGATTTTGCAACGGCGCTGGCAGAAAAAAATTATAGTTTCATTTTGAATTTGAGAAATGAAACAGCATTCAGCTTACAATATATAGATCTCTACAACTTTGCGGCAAAAGTATACAATGTTACAGGCATTGAAGAGGCAAAAGAAGTAATGAACGCAATAAATGAAACAATATTTGCCAAATATGGCATTAATTCAGGGGTAGGCATTTATTTTCCATTACCAATATATCAATCCAAATATTACCAAGATACCGATTTCGCTCTTGCTACATTTTGGGATGAGATAATTACAAATAATTGATAGCAAATTGCTATTTTAACAATCTTTTTATATGCTTTTCGTTTTTTTTGCATGGTTAATTTAAAAATGTATAATGTAGGAGAGGAGATTTTCTCTAGTTTTGAGGATAGAAGGTAGGTGAAAGTATGAAAATTTTAATTAAAAGTAAAGCATTGTGTGTGGTTGTTTTGTTGGTTTTGTCAACAGTAGGAATTGCACTGAGCAAAAATGCTATAGCTTGTCATGACAATTCATCGCCAACCACCACAAAGGAATATGGAGAGCCTTTTTATCAAGATGAAAGGGGAGACTGGATAACTTCTTCCACTTTGATTTGGCTCAATGCAACAGATTGTGGATGGAATGGAGGATCCTCATATACAAGTGGAGTGAATGAAACATGGTATAAGATAATGATATGGAATGAGGAGACAGAATCATGGGACATAGAAAAAGATTGGACTCTATATTATCCATTCACGATAAATGCGTTATATCCTTTGGATAATTCTCTATATATTCATAACAAAATATATTTGGTAGAAAACCCAACGAACAATCCATTTCATGGGATAAAGTATGAAACAGAGGGAGAAGGAATAAAAGACGGAGAATGGGATATATTTGAATTTAAAATACCATCAATTTACAAAACGTATGTCGGATATTCCATGAAAATTCTCCTTAAGGCAGGACTGGTTACAGAGACAATAACATTTTCGCCGCTCCAAGCAGGAACCGAAACTGGTTGCTACTTCAAAATCGAGTTTTTAGGTTTCTTTGATAATGGTGATGGTACAACAACCTTACGTTTCAATATTACCAATTACGCTGTCTTTGCCTTGAGTCATGTTGCTTTTAGCTTGCCATTTGGAGATGGCACAGGACCGTTTAACATACCAGATGAATGCAAACACAAAATAGAGTTTTACAGTATAGATAATTATGGAAATTGCGAGTGCGAATGTGACTGTGCCCACAGTGGATGCGATTGTGACAGTGAATGTGGCTGCGATTGCTGCGATAGTTGCCATGATGGATGCGGCGACTGCGATAGTAGCTGCTGTAACTATCAATATGTTTTTGTGGACAATACACCTCCACAAACTGATAAGGAGATTGGTTCACCGCAACAGTGGTATGGAGAATATGATGTTTATGGAAATAAACTGACATATGTATCGCCAATTACCCCAATATGGCTCAATGCAACAGATTATGGATGTAATGGAGGCGTTGGAGTAGAAGGAATTTATTATGAAATATGGTGGGATTCTGATGGAAATGGAATCGTAGATATATTGGTGGATAATTCTTTCTGCAATCATAATGTTACTCTTCATCTTACCCATGAGGGATTGAACGAGATAAGATGGTATGCAGTTGATTATCTTGGAAATACGGAAGAAATGCATTATCAGCAGCATATAGTTAGCGGAGCCTCAATGGAACTTTCCAAAAAAGTTTGGAATGAAACAAAGCAGGATTGGGATGAAGTTATAATAGCTAGTATAGGCGATATAGTTAGATTCAATATTACATTATATAATGCTGGAGTAGATGATATTGTTTGCATCAATATAACAGATTATCTTCCGCCGTGCTTAGAATATGCAGGCAATGCCACGGTTGAGCCAATTCAGTGGGGCAAGAATTTAACTTGGCTATTCTTCCAGGATGGATGTGATGATAGCTGCTGCGATGATGATTGCGATGATGGTTGTGACTGTTGCGATGGATATGATTGTTGCGACGGTTGTGATGAAAACCCTGGATGTGATTGTGGGTATGAATGTGGCGATTGTAACGATGGATGTTATGAAGATAATTGTAATGGAAGCTGTCATGATGATTGTGATGAATGCGAAGGCCTGTCAGCAGGCGAATACATATACATTGAATTTGATGCCATTGTAGTGAGCGGAGGCATCAATATCAACGTTGCCAATGTTTCTGGAAAAGAAAAAGGATCTGACACGCCTCTCTATGATGAAGATGATGCAATAGTTAAAGTAGTCACAGCAAACATTACTCTCACAAAAGAAGCTTCTCCAATAACAGTTGAAATTGGAGACGAAATAACATATACTTACACTATTGAAAACACCGGAGATACTACATTATATAATATTACATTAGTTGATGATAAATTAGGAGAAATAAACTTGGATGATACAACACTTCCTCCAGGAGAAACTATTGTAGCATATGCATATTATACTGTTAATGAAAATGACTTACCCGGTCCAATTTTAAATACTGCTACAGTTAATGCCGAAGATAAATATTGTAATCATGTAAGTGATGAAGATTCTGCAAGCGTAAGCATCGAGTACACATCATCAATTTCATTGACAAAGGATGCATATCCAGCAACAGCTAACATTGGAGATGAAATAGAATATACATACATTGTAACAAATACTGGAGATA
>JAJRYN010000026.1 GCA_024275755.1 archaeon
ATTTGCTGGATTCTACGGCATTGCTTTGGCTGCAGTGGGCATGCTGTCAACTCTTGGCATCTCTTTGGCTACAGATTGTTATGGGCCTGTAGCAGATAATGCAGCTGGCATAGCAGAAATGGCAGGCTTAGGAGAAGAAACCAGGAAAAGAGCTGAAGCCCTGGATGCTGTAGGCAATACAACAGCAGCGATGGGGAAGGGTTTTGCCATTGGCTCAGCCGCAATAACTGCTCTAGCATTAATATTCACTTTTGTTGAAAAAGCAAAGGAAATGCTGGGAAGGGAAATTGATTTGAATTTAACCTCCCCATATTTAATGACAGGCGTATTTGTAGGGGCAATGCTGCCCTTTTTATTCTCCTCCATGACAATAGGAGCGGTTGGAAGAGCCGCAGAAAAAATGGTTAATGAAGTAAGAAGGCAATTTAAAGAGCTTGGCATTTTGGAAGGGAAAGGTAAGCCAGATTATGAGAGATGTGTAAGGATTGCAACACGTGGCGCTTTAAGAGAAATGATATTGCCATCGAGCATGGCCGTCATAATCCCAATTATTATTGGAATATGGAGAATAGAGGCTTTAGTTGGATTGCTTGCCGGAGCGACAGCATCTGGCTTCTTAATGGCAATATTTCTTGCAAATGCGGGAGGAGCATGGGACAACGCAAAGAAGTATATTGAGTCTGGGCATTTCGGTGGCAAGGGAAGCTTTGCTCATAAAGCAGCGGTGGTAGGAGATACAGTAGGAGATCCATGCAAAGATACTGCTGGACCTTCTTTAAACATACTCATAAAACTTATGTCTATAGTGAGTCTTGTTTTCCTTCCTTTATTCATATAATCTGGGGGAAAAATGGAGTTAAGAAGAGAATTAGGACTTAAAGAAGTGGTTGCGACGGTGGTTACATCAGTTATAGGTGGAGGACTTTTTATATCAACTGTGCAGATACAGAGTAAAGTAAATGTTGGCTCAGCTATTGTGCTTTCTTATATAATAGCAGCTATTCCCGCTTTTTTAATGGCTTTATGCTATGCTGTTTTATCATCAGCTCTGCCATCATCGGGAGGAGAATATGTTTTTATCAGCAAAATAATAGATCCTTTTATTGGCTTTATATCAACATGGGCGAGATGGTTTGCAATGATTGCCACCATAGCGGCGATGGCAGTTGGAGACATCATTCTCATAAACAATTTTTTTGATATTATAGGCATGCACACCATCACAAACTTCATAACTGAGAATATACAGATGATAGCTATTTTGCTCGTTATTCTCTTTTTCCTGATAAATTATCTTGGCATCAAAGTATATGGTAGAGTGCAGACAGCAATGTTTGTTCTTTTGATGCTTGGCATATCATTGCTTGTAATATTTGGTTTGCAAAATGTGAGCTTAAGTAACCTTGAGTATTCCTTTCATTTTGATACGGGATCGATAGCAATGGCAAGCAGTTTAATTTTCTTCAGCTATATTGGCTTCGCTGCCATAGCAAATGCTGGAGATGAAGTTAAAGAGCCGGAAAGGATATTACCAAAAGGAATAACAATATCAATGTTTGCTATAGCAATAGCGTATATTGCTGTAGCCATTGTAACCTATGGCTCAATGAGCCCTTCCTTTTATGACTCCTATAATTTTTCTTCTGGCTCTGTGCCCGAATTAATGGCACATTTTTTGCCAGCTGTAATAGCTGTTTATGTTGCATTTGCAGGCTCGATAGCAATCATCTCTGATATAAATCCAATGATGCTTGCAACATCTCGCCTATCATTTGCATGGGCCAGAGACAAAATAGTACCAGAGAAAATGGCAGAGCTGAATAGATTTGGAGTGCCGAAGTGGTCGCTGGTGGTAAATGCTGTCGTGGCAATCATAATAATAATTTTCGCAAAGGTCTTTATGAACGTTGTTATGATGATAAATATGGCTGTATTGCTCATTTACATAGCCATATCAATAGCAACCCTCATCCTGCCATACAAGCATCCAGAAATATTCAGTAAAGCAAAATATAAGTTTGCAGGCATATGGGCAGTTGCTCTGGCGGGAATGCTTTTATCAGCCCTTTTCTTCGGCTACATACTTCAGCTTGAGGGAGCCATGCCAGGCTTCCTTTTCCTGCTCGCATGGATTGGGATAGGAGGCGTAGTATATGTGGCGACAATGGAAAGCCACAAATTGCCATGGAGAATTTACAAGGAAGAAAAGAAGGAAAAGGAACGCATAGACAAGGAAATAATCTCCCAGCTTCTCAAAAAGCTAAAATAAAGGTGCAAAGGATTTTTGGCACTCCCCCATGCCTTTTCTCCTTTGCACCTCATTTTTATATAGGAGGAGTTTAAAAAATTTTACTGATTTTTTACAGAGCAGGCGATAATTTTATATTACCCGTTTTTATTTCCATGAGGAGGGATAAAAATGGCAGAACAACAGGAAAATGTGGTATACGTGGGTAATAAGCCACCAATGAATTATGTACTGGCTGCGATAACCCAGTTAAACTCTGGGGCAAACCAGGTGGCAATAAAAGCGAGAGGAAGAGCTATTTCTAGAGCAGTGGACGTAGCAGAGATTGTCAGGAGACGCTTTGTAACAGATGCAAAAATCAAAGAGGTCAAGATATACACAGAAGAGCTTACAAACGACGAGGGCAATAAAGTAAATGTGTCCTGCATAGAAATTTACCTGGCTCGTGAGTAGCCAGGCTTCTCTTTTTTCTTTTTATTTATATTAGTGAATATTGAAGCACTTCTTTTCAATCTTAAATTGGTAGTATTATGAACAATTTGGCTGCAGAGAAGGATGCCAATCGAAAACAACAAAAGGATATACATTGGTAAAGCTACCAAAATGAACGCATACATAACCCTTAATAGGCTTTGGAAGACGTTTATTCCAATCATCCCAGTAATTCCCATCCCATTTATTTATAATGGATATCTTTTTTGATGGCACATATATTTCTGCAACTAACCCAGCTAATTTTCCATAGTCTATGAAATCATTTCTTATGATGTAATTATTACTGCAATATCCATCTATAGAGATCGGA